>NZ_CANPVO010000023.1 GCF_947581785.1 Candidatus Palauibacter polyketidifaciens
CCCGTAAGTTCAATGGATCACAACAGATCCGCGCGGGATGGCAAATGCTGGCCCAACTCCTGTTCTCCGTCGTCATGGCCGGCGCCATGCTCTGGCTCTTCGTGGGCTTCGCGTCAGCCGAAATGGCGGATATGTCGGGCGGCTTCGACGCCTTCGTGCGGCGCGCGTGGACCTTCTACGCCATCGGCATCGTCTGGGGCGTCGGCACCTTCGCCTGGCTCGTCGTGAACGCGATCGAGGTCCCGAAGCTCATCGCAGAACACAACGTCCAACTCCACGCCCGCATCTTCGGCTCCGGGTAGCCGCTCGCGCCGTTCCGGTGCAGGCCCCGGCTACGCACCATCCAGGACATCGTAAAGCGCCTTCCGGTCGGAGATGTCGGCGTTGGGCGGCACGTGTCCCGTGACGGTCTTCAGGTCGAGCTTGAAGGCCGGGCGCTTCCGGCCGTCGTCCCTGAGCTTCGTGCGCAACGCATCCTCTACGAACCGCGCAAGCGAAATGCCCTCGCGGACCGCCCGGGTCCTGGCTCTCCTCAGGATCTGATCGTTCAGTTCAAGCGTGGTCTTCATCAGACTCTCCGTCAGTTGTCGTCCCAGCGGCGGATGGCCAGGCAGGCGTTATGCCCTCCGAAGGCGAAGGAGTTCGACAGGGCCGCCGAAACGGGGCGCTCGATGGGGCCGGCGTGCGCGTAGTCGAGATCGCACTCGGGATCCGCCTCCTCGAAGTTGATCGTGGGAGGGATCACGCCGTGCCTGCAGACGAGCATGGAGATCACGGCTTCGATCCCCCCGGCGGCCCCGAGCGGGTGGCCCGTCATCGACTTCGTCGCGCCCACCACGATCGACCGCGCGTGATCGCCCAGCACTTCCTTTATGGCCTGCGTCTCGGCCGCGTCCCCGACCGGCGTCGCGGTCCCGTTCGCATTGATGTAACCGATGTCGCCGGGTGCGAGGCCGGCGTCTTCGAGCGCCTGCTGCATGGCCAGCCGCGCGCCGACGCCGTCCGGGGCAGGGGCCGTCATGTGATAGGCGTCCGCGCTCTGCCCGAAGCCCGCGATCTCCCCCAGGATCTCCGCGCCGCGCGCCCTCGCGTGCTCCAGTTCCTCGAGGATCAGCATGCCCGAGCCCTCCCCGAGCACGAATCCGTCGCGGCGGGCGTCGAAGGGGCGGCAGGCTCTCTCCGGATCGTCGTTCCGCGTCGACATCGACCCCATCGACGCGAAGCCGGCCACCGCGAGCGGCGTGATGGCGGACTCGGTGCCGCCGGCGATCATCACATCGGTCTCTCCCCTCCGGATCGAGCGGAAGGCGAGCCCGAGCGAGTGGCCACCGGAAGCACAGGCCGACACCGCCGCGTAGTTGGGGCCGCGCGCGCCGTACAGGATCGACAGCAGTCCGACGGTCATGTCCGGGATGAACATCGGTATGAGCAGAGGCGAGACGAATCGCGGTCCCTTCGACAGGAGTTTTTTGTGCTGTGCCTCCAGGAGCGGGAGCCCGCCGACCGCGACGCCGACGACGACCCCCGTCCGGTCCGGAGGCAGGTGGGCGAGCCCGTCGCCGAACCCGGCCTGTTCCATGGCCTGCGTCGCCGCGGCAATGGCCAACTGCAGGAAGCGGTCGGCGCGCCGCGCCCCCTTCCGGTCCAGATACTGGAGGGGATCGAAGCCCTTCACCTCGCAGGCGAAGCGGACGGGCTGGCCGGACGGATCGAACTGCGTGATCGGCCCCGCGCCGCTCTCGCCCCGCAGAAGCGCAGCCCAGGTGTCATCCGCATCGAGGCCGACGGATGTGACCATCCCGACGCCCGTGATCGCGACGCGCCTTTTCGCATCCGTGTGGATCAAGCTGATCGTCTCCAGCCGCCTTCCCGTTCCGCACCTCACCGCGATGGGGGGAGATAATACAGTGACGCGGAAGGCCTGACATGGCCCCCGGAGATGGCGGCGTTTGGAGGGAGTGGGATGGGCTTCCTCACGCTGCGGGCGCTACGTCTCACCACGGGGTCAGAATCGCTTTCGAGATGCTGTCCTCCTGACAGCAACAGCGCAGTGAGTGCGAACGGAGGCCCACGCTGGGATTCAGCCCGGCGCGTGCGACCGCTTTCTTGTTACAAAGTCACGGACCAGCAAGCGGCTTACAACGCACGGGAAGGATCTCTCGGAGGGGGTAGCAGCGGAGCCTCCGTAATACCAGATTCTACTGGGGTTCGTGCCCGCGGAACATCAGCAGGTACACGGTTCGCGCCAGCGTTTCACCCGGCGCGGTCGGGTTGCCGCTGCCGCTCCGCTGTATGGTGCCAAGCCAGCCCCCCAATGGATGAAGCCGGGGACTTGCCCGGCCGCCAGCCCGGTCCAGTTCGTGCACGGAGGGTGCTCGGCCGCGATGTTGTATCTTGCGATCAGATTATCCAACGGCCTGCCGGATCCGTTGTGGACGGAGAGATCGAGTTGCCACACATCGACGGGTTGGCCGTGGTTCGCCTTCTTGCGCTCATACTCGGTCGGGGTCTCCACTTGCTCCAGGACATTGCACGTCGCAGCCCCGTACTGCAGGACGCGCGCGCTGCCGCGCAGCTCGATCCCCTCCAGCTCGAGGAGAGGCTGCGCGTGTGCCGGTCCCGCCATGAGCGAGAACAGCGCCACCGTCGCCATCCACGCCCGGTCCAATCGAATCATGGCGCCTCCGGAACATTGTCGTCCGACGGCGCATCGCATCCGGCCAGGCGCCGCACGAACCGACCGTATCGACCATGGTTCCAATGCCTAAGCGAATGGCTGTTGGCGCACCATTGTCCAAATGGGGTAGATGGGTTTGTGGCGGCACCGGCCGTGACGGGGTGTGCCGCCTGACACCGCCTGAATATCGGTTGACCCGACCTGGTTGGCGCCCACAGGATTTCGGTGTTGCTTGGCGTTCTCGTCCCCTTCAGCCAGATTCCGCCGCGAGGTTCAGTATGCCTGCACCTTCGAGCAAGGACTCCGTGAGGGTCGCGAGAACGTTGAAGTCCGGATTGACGCATGCCGATCCGGGCTCCGGTTTCGTCCTGGCCGCGCTGATCGGCCTTTGGGTTGCGGCGTGCGGAGGCGAATCGACAGCCCCTCCGCCCCCGCCTCCGCCCCCACCGCCGGCGCCGGTAGCGCCGGTCCAGGTAGGCACGATCCCCAATCAAGCGGTCGGGACCGGGCAGACCGCGACCCTCGACGTATCCTCCTACTTCCGCGATCCCGATGGCGGTGCGCTCACGTACACGGCCGCTTCATCGGCGGCAGCGGTAGTCTCGGTCTCGCTGTCCGGCAGCACTCTGACGATCGTCGGGGTCGCTGAGGGAACCTCGACGGTGACGGTAACGGCCAGGGACCCGGGCGGGCTCACGGCCGCGCAGAGTTTCGAGGTGACGGTGGAGACGCCGAACCGGGCCCCCGAGCCCGTGGGGACGGTCCCAAGCCGGAACGTGGAAGCGGGACAGACGGAGACCCTCGATATCTCCCCCTACTTCAGTGATCCCGATGGAGATGCGCTGACCTACACGGCCGCTTCCTCGGCCGCCGCCATCCTCTCGGTCTCGATCTCGGGTAGTACCGTGACGATGGTGGGGGTGGCGGAGGGAACTTCGACGGTGACGGTAACGGCCAGGGACCCGGACGGGCTCACGGCCGAGCAGAGTCTCCAGGTGACGGTGGAGACGCCGAACCGGGCCCCGGAGCCCGTGGGGACGATCCCGGGCCAGACCGTGGAAGCGGGACAGACGGAAACCCTGGACGTCTCTCCCTACTTCCGCGACCCCGATGGAGATGCGCTCACCTACACGGCCGCTTCCTCGGCCGCCGCCATCCTCTCGGTCTCGATCTCGGGCAGCACCCTGACGATGGCGGGGGTCGCCGAAGGGAACGCGACGGTGACGGTGACGGCCCGCGATCCGGGTGGCCTCACCGCCGAGCAGTCAGCCAGCGTGGCCGTCAGTTCCGAGTCCGACTTCGTACCGCTCAGTGTGCTGACGATCACCCGCAGCGGAGGCATCAGATTCGGCGGCATCAGCGTTGGGACGGGCTGCTTTCAAGTCTCCGCCATAACCCTCAACGGCGTGACCTACACCGTTCACTGGAGCGAGTGGCAGATCTTGAGTGGCTCGGACTGGAACCAGGTCTCCGGGACGCGCAGGGACGGTCGCGTCTGCGGCTAAGACCTTGCTGCGGCGGCGCCGGGCGAGTACCGGCTCGCCGGGGAGATGTCCCTCAACGGAGTCCGCGGACGCTACAGGAGTTCGAACACGGTGACCGTCGGGGAAGGAGGAGGAGCGAGCTTCCGGGACGACTTCGACTCCAGCGCCAGCCTGGACGACTGGAGTGTCCAGCTGAACGCCGACGTTGAAGTGGCCGGCGGCTTGCTGCGCATTACCAACAATCGGGACGGTTTCGTCGGGCTGGTCGGGCGAGACCTGGACGATCCTCTGACTTCCTGGACGCTAAGCGTGAGCATGGGTCGTGCCCAGCGGGACGGTCTCGCCGGAGTGTGGTGGGGCACGGGTATCCGGCGCTACCCACGGATGTCGTTCAACGTTGGACCGCTCGGCGAAACGAACTTCTCCACGTGGTTATGGGACGATGACCAGGAAACCTGGCTTCGGTTGACGGATCTCAGCGGCCACTCCGACGCCATCAACGTGGGCCCCGATGAACTGACGGAGATCACCCTCGGCTGGGATGGCGAAGAAGTGTTCGTGCGTGCCGGGGACACGGATCTGCTCCGCGGTGAACCGGACGAAACGCTGGCCGCGATCATGGGGCACATTTTCTTCGTGATCCTGACGATGGAGGGCGACGTGGGCCGGACGGCGTTGTTCGACTGGGTGGAAGTGACCGGCACCGTGGCCAGCGCCGACATGGCGGATGGCGCGCGACCGGCTCTCCCGACCGAAGTCCGGCGCGTGGCCAGGGACCCGGCGGACTCGAACACGGCAACCGACCGCGGGTTGAGTCTTCGCACCGGGAAGCTCCGGCCCGGTAGGAACCGCTAGCTCAGCCCAGGACGTGGGCTTACGCCCTACTTCTAACGGAGGGGGTGGGATTGGCTTCCCCCCGCTCCGCGGGGCTCGCCGAGCTCGCTCACTTCGTTCGCTCGGTTCGAACCCACGTGGGCTTACGCCCTACTTCTAACGGAGGGGGTGGGATTCGAACCCACGTGGGCTTACGCCCGCCGGTTTTCAAGACCGGTGCATTCAGCCGCTCTGCCACCCCTCCGGACGACGCGGTCGCCCGCGCATCGAGGCACCGCGCCGACGGCAAGGTAATGCGCCCGGAGCCGCGATTCCATTAAGGTCGGGCGCTTCAGGTGTCGGGGGTGAGGGTGATCCGGTAGCGGACGACCCGACACTGCGGCGACCGGCACCTTCGGGCTTCGAATTGAAGGATGGCCTCAGATCGGCGGGTCCCGACGGAATGCCGGCAACGGTCACGGGGACCTTCTCCGGTGCACGGGCCGAGGGAGAGGGGGGCCGCCGATAGGCGGAGCCCGGCGACGGGCGAAGAAGCGGGCGACCGGTCTCGAACCGGCGACCTTCAGCTTGGGAAGCTGACGCTCTACCAACTGAGCTACGCCCGCGCGGCCGCATGTTGCGGCTGCCGTACGTCGTTGCGGCTGCTGCGTGCTTCAATGGGGCGGGAGGGACTTGAACCCCCGACTTCTGCGATGTGAACGCAGCGCTCTGGCCAGCTGAGCTACCGCCCCTGTCAGTCCCCTCACGGGGCCAGCGATGTTACACGGAGGTCCCGTCTCCTGTCAAAGCTGAGGGCGGTGCTGCGGGGGGATCGGCGCGGGGCGCTCGGCGGATCTCCCGGCGGGTCAGCTCCGCCAGGGCGTGAGCAGCTTGAAGAAGGCGTCCGTGTTGTCCTGCACGAACTCGCGCACGCTCTTCTCCGTGTTCGCCCGGGTGGAGATGTAGCACTGCTGGCACGCGTTCTGTTTCGTGAACTTCTCCAGCATGTCCTCCTGCCGGTCGAAGTACGCCATCACCATCGCGCACGGCGTGAGCCTTCCGTCCGGGTTGATGACGAGGAAGCGGCGGCCCGCCTGGCACCCGGGGATCCCTTCCTCCGTCAGAAACCGGTGGAATTTCCACAGCACGCGAGGCGTCGTGTAGACCGGATATCCGGCGGCGCGCAGATCGATGACCTCCTGCAGGCTGTCGGCCAGCCCGTCCAGCCCGTCCCCCTCGATGAGCCCGTCCCGGTCCTGCACCCGCAGGTGCGTATAGACGGAGAAGTTGATCGGCACGCCCCAGTCCTTCGCCACGCGCACCATGTCTCCGATGTCCCGGTAGTTCCACGCGGTGATGCACACGTTGAGCAGAATGTCGTCCGTGTCCGTGCTCTGGCGGCGGATCTCGGGAACCACGCGGGCCATGCGGTCGAACAGGCCGGGAATGCGGCGAAACTCGTCGTGTCTTTCGTCGGGGAAGTCGAGCGAGGTCGACAACTGGTGCATCCCGCTGTCCTTGAGACGGAAGAAGCGTTCCGGCGTGAGGTTCGACGCGTTCGTGACCACGATCATCCAGGGCAGCCCGCCCTTGTTCGTCATCGCGTCGACGATGTCGTACACGTCTCCGCGCGCGAGCGGTTCCCCTCCGGAAGCGTGCGACACGACGGGCCGAAGCTCCCGGCAGATCGCCGCGTACTCCGCCGCCCCGAGGCGCTCCTCCTTGATGGGTCCGCCCCAGTTGCAATGCCAGCAGTTCGCCGTGCAGGCGTGCGTGATCTCGAACGAGACGGAGAGCGGCTTGTTCTGCATCCGGTTGCGGATGCCCCGCGCGAGCATGCGTGCGGCCATGGCTCCGGAGATGTTCGGCATCCGATCAACCCTGCTAGAGGCGGCTCGCCTTCCAACGCTTGTATCCCGCGGGGATGGCCTTCACGAGGTACAGCGCGAAGACCACGGCGACGCATGCGATCAGCACCCAGTTCGGGATCGGAATCGTCGCCCCGAGGAGAGCGAGAAGGTAATAGCGGGGAAAACGGGCGACCACCAGCGCCGCGACCCACTTCCACATGGGGTACTGGATCGAGAACGCGAGGAACTTGAAGGGGAAGAAGGGGATGGGCGCGAAGCCGGTCGCCACGATGGTGGCGAAGGGCCACTTCATGAACCAGGAGATCGCCTTGCGGTAGAACCTCTTGCGCTTGTAGGCCCGGATGTTCTGCAGGTTGAGGAGGGGGACGAAGACGAGGTGGTCCATGACCCCCGCAATCGCCGTGCCCAGCGTAGCCCACGCCGCGGCGAGCCACAGGTCCGCGACCTTCCCGAAGTAGATGAGGACGGGCTCGTGGGGGAAGACGGAGATCGCCGTGTTGGCCGGGATGGAGTAGAAGGCGAGATACAGGTAACTGTCGGATTGGAAGTCGCGCAGGAGGAGGATCGACGTCGTGATGCCGATCGCGATCATCAGTCCGCCGCAGATCCAGACCGCCGGACCGATGGGTGTGTCGATCTGATCCTGTCGCAAACCGCTCTCCGCCGTAGCTTTGTGTCCCGCGGCACGGCCGGGTTTCCGACCAAGTTACCGCCACCCGACCCGCAGTGCCCGGCGACGACGCGCGAGGAGGAGGATTCGATCGGCGATCAGCGCAACGACACCCGGATGGACTGCCCGGAGTGCGGCGATCCCGTGGGGCGGGCTGACCAGACCTGCCAGAAGTGCGGCGCGCCGCTCTCGTTCGCACCGGACGAAACAGGCGTGCACTGCGCGGTCTGCGGGGACGCGATCGGCGCCTACACGGAGACCTGCCCCGCCTGCGGCGAGACGGGCTATCCGGCGCTCCGTCCGCGCCGCGGCCGCAAGTGGAAGGGCTCGCGCCCGGAGGGCTTGACCCGGACGTGAGCGAGGGCAGCGGACGGCTCGACCGGACGTGCATCGTCCTCCACGAGCCGCAGGATGTCGTCAACGTCGCGCTCGTGACGCGCGCGATGAAGAACATGGGTCTCTCGCGTCTCCGACTCGTGAACCCCGCGGAGTTCGATGCCTGGCGCATCACCGGCATCGCGCACGACACGGAGGATGTCGTGGAGCGCATCCGCATCTTCGATGATCTCCCCTCCGCCCTCGCCGATGCGAGCTACGTGCTCGGTGCGACCGCCCGCCGCCGTTCCACCCGCCACGAGTGGTGGAGTCCCGAGGGCGCCGCGACGGAATTTGCGAGCCCCGCCGGCGGGCGCGAGGGGAGACTCGCCGTCGTCTTCGGCCGCGAGGACCGGGGTCTCTCCAACGAGGCGCTCGATCTCTGCCACGGCCTCGTGTGCATCCCCACGAACCCCGACCACACGTCGATGAACCTCGCCCACGCGGCCGTCATCATTCTGTACGAACTGCGGAAAGCGGCGCTGGGCCCGGCCGACTGGGAGGGGCGCGACCTGGAGGGCAAGAGACGCCGCCGGACCCCGCCGGCGCTGCACGGCGAGCTTGAGGAGTTCTTCGACATCTGGGAGCGGGCGATGGGGGAGGTCGGTCTCTTCCACGGCATCGAGTCGGCGCCGAAGATGCGGAGCTTTCGGAACATCTTTCAGCGCGCGGACCTCGACCGGCGCGAACTCGGCCTCATCCTCGCGGTGGCGTACGAGGTGCTGAACTTCGCCCGGCGAGAGAAGAAGCGCGCCCGTGAGCGCGCGGAGGCGGAAGCGGAAGGCTAGCTGCTAGATCCGCTGGCGCAGCTTCGAGACGAGTTCTTCGTTCGAGTCGGTCTGCCGCATGAGGCCGAGGACCTCCTGCATGGCCTCGACCGGCGGATAGGTGCTGAGTTCGCGCCGCATCGCCTGGGCGACGAGGAGTTCATCGTCGTTCATCAGGCGTTCCTCCCGCCGCGTCGCGCTCGAGTTGAGATCGATCGCGGGAAAGATCCGGCGGTCCGAAATGTCCCGGTCAAGAACGAGTTCGCTGTTCCCCGTCCCCTTGAACTCCTCGAAGATCACCTGGTCCATGCGGGAGCCGGTGTCGACGAGCGCCGTCGCGATGATCGTGAGCGATCCGCCGCCCTTGCTCTCCGGGACGCAGCGCGCGCTGCCGAAGAAGCGCTTCGGCTTCTCGAGGGAGTTCGCGTCGATGCCGCCCGTGAGCGTGCGCCCGCTTCCCTCCTCCGTCGTGTTGTACGCCCGCGCCAGCCGCGTGATTGAATCGAGGATGAGGACGACGTCCTGTCCCAGCTCCGCCAGGCGCCGCGCGCGCTCGAGCGTGATCTCGGCGACCTGCACGTGGCGCTCGGCCCGGTGGTCGAAGCTCGAGGCGGTGACCTCGCCGAGTCCCGTCGCCTCCATCTCCGTCACTTCCTCCGGACGCTCGTCGACGAGGAGGATGAGGATCGTGGATTCGGGGTGGTTCTTCGAGATGCCCTCGGCGATCGCCTGCAGGACCATCGTCTTCCCGGCCTTGGCGGGCGCGACGATGAGAGATCGCTGACCCATTCCCATGGGACAGATGAGATCGATGATCCGATTGGTGTAGTCGGGCTGTCCGCGGCGCTCGAGCCCGCACTCCAGCCGCAAGCGCCGGTCGGGATGCATCGCGCTCAGGCGGTCGAACTGTCGGCGTCGTCCGAGCTGGTCCGGGGGGGTGCCGTTGACGGTGTGAAGATATCGGAGCGGGGGGCTCTTGCCGGGGCGGGGCGGACGGCCGGCCTGGCCGCAGATCTCGTCTCCCGTCCGCAGATCGTAGCGGGAAACGATCTTTGGACTCACGTAGATGTCGTCGTCGCTCGGGGTGTACCCGGCGTGCTGGCGGCGGATGAACCCTGTGCCGTTGCCGAGCCGTTCGATGAGTCCCAGGTAGCCGTCCTTCGGACCCTCCGGAACTTCGGCGGCCGCATCCTGCTGATCGGGCCGCGGCTGGCGGGGCCCCTTTCCTCCGCGGTTGCGGCGTCCGCGTGAACGGCGTCGCCGGTTCCGGCCCTTGCCTCCGCGGCCACCCGACCCCTTCCCGCGGCCCTTGGGCTGTCCCTTGCCGCCGGGTTGGCCTCCGCTCCCGCGCGGGGAGCCGCCACGCGGCTGTGATGTGTTGTTCGTCAAAGGCATGTCGGTCGGAGAACGGATCTCGCGCCTGCGGAACAATCTGGCCGGCGCAAAGGACGTGGCGACCATCGAACGGGGAACCCCCGGAATCGCCTGAATGGGCTAGTATGGGGCGCACCCGGGGCTCGCGCCAGTTTCCGGGCGCTTTCACCGACGCGCGCGGCCGTAGCCGGAGGATCGAGATCCTGTATATTCCGGGCGCTCCGCTCGGCACGAACGCGGCAGGAACGCGACGGGCCGGGGGGACGCGCCTCCTGCGCGTGTCTTACGAATCTCATCGGAAGAACTCTGGAGTGGAATAGAATGATGAAGCGATCGACACAACTCACCCTGGGCGCCTTCGTCCTCTTCGGATGCGGCGGCGGCGAGAGTGACCAGCCGTCGCCGGCACCTGCCCCTGCCCCGGCTCCCGCCGCGGAGGCCGCCGCGACGCCTTCGGGGCCCATGGCCGTGGACTGGATCTCGGTGGACGACGGCGCACGCACCGTCACGATCGATCTCGTCGCGGGCTCGACGGACGCGAACAACCGCTGGAACTTCAACGGCTACGCGAACGGCGAGGCCACGGTCGTCGTGCCTGCCGGATACACCGTCACCCTCAACTTCGAAAACCGGGACCCGGTCAACTATCACAGCGTCGGCGTCCTCGAGCGGGCGGCGAGCTACCCCCCGATCTTCGATGACGCCACGCCGGTCTTCGATGGCGCGATTACGACGAACGCGACGTCGATGACGGAGGCCACGGCCCCCGGCGGCGGCACCGAGAGCATCAGCTTCACGGCGTCCACGGCCGGCGAGTACGCGCTGGTGTGCCCCGTTCCGGCTCACGCGGTCACGGGGATGTGGATCGGGTTCGACGTCTCCGGGTCGGGCGAGTCCGGGTTGCGGAGCTAGCGGGGCGAGGGTCGGTCGGGGTATGGAGGCTATGAGGAAGGCGCTGCTGTGGGCTTCCACGAACCGGTGGCTCTCGCAGCGCCTTCCGGAGCGTCCTTTCGTGCGGCGCGCGGTTCGCAAGTTCATGCCGGGCGAGAAGCTGGAGGACGCGCTCGGCGAGGCGGCCGGTTTACGGGAGGAAGGCATTCCCACCCTCGTCACCACGCTGGGCGAGAACGTCGAGACCGCTGAGGAAACCCGCGAATCCGTCGCCGAGTACGTGCGGGCGATGGACCTGGCGGAGGAGATGGGGCTCGATCTGGAGGTCTCGATCAAGCCCACCCACCTCGGACTCGACCAGGACCCGGAACTCGCGGTCGAGAACGTCGGGGCACTCGCGGCGCGCGCCGAGGGTCACGGTACGCTCTGGATCGACATGGAGGGGTCGTACTACACGGAGGCGACGCTGTCTCTCTACCGCGCGGTCCGGCGCCGGCATGTGAACGTCGGACTCTGCATCCAGTCCTACCTCAGACGGACGGCCGACGACCTCGAATCGCTCATGGAATTCGGCCCCCGCATCCGGCTCGTGAAGGGCGCCTACGCGGAACCGGCCGAGATCGCCTTTCCCGACAAGCGGGACGTGGACGAAAGCTACCTCGCCCTCGCGCGGCGTCTTGTGGACCACCTCGGGAACGGAGGGGACGGCTTCCTCGGGCTCGGGACCCACGATCCGGCGATGATCGGGCCGCTCTCCGCGGATGCCGCGGCGGCGGGCCTCGATGGCAGCCGGTTCGAGATCGAGATGCTGTACGGGATCGGACGGCGTGAGCAGAGGAGGCTCGTGCGCAACGGAACCCCGCTGCGGGTGCTGATCAGCTACGGGGGGGCGTGGTTCCCCTGGTACATGCGTCGCCTGGCCGAGCGGCCGGCGAACATATGGTTCGTCGCCCGCAGCATGTTCCGCTAGCGTAGCCGGCATGGACGAGAAAACGGGCGGCGACGCGCTCTTCGCGCCGGGGATCCTCGCAGGCCGGACGGCGTTGATCACGGGTGGCGGCAGCGGCATCGGGTACGGCATCGCGGAGTGCCTCGCGGCGGCGGGCGCCTCCGTGGGCGTGTTCAGCCGCAACGGGGAACGGGTCGGGCAGGCGGCCGAGCGCCTGGCTTCGGCTCACGGGGTGCGGACGCTCCCGACCGTCGGGGACGTGCGCGAACCGGCGGCTCTCGAACGCGCGGTGCGGGAGACGCGGGACGCGCTCGGGTCCATCGACATCCTCGTGAACAACGCGGCGGGCAATTTCTATGCACCGACGGCGGAACTGTCGCCGAACGGTTGGCGCGCCGTGGTGGAGATCGATCTGTTCGGCACCTTTCACGCCTGTCGCGCAGTCTATCCCGTCATGGCCGAGCAGGGGTACGGACGCATCGTGTCGATCTCGATGACGCTGCATTACCGGGGCTGGCCCCTCATGGCCCACGCGACGGCTGCCAAGGCGGGGGTGGACGCGCTCACGCGTACGCTCGCGATCGAGTGGGCGCGGGACGGGATCAACGTGAACGCCGTGGCGCCGGGTCCGATCCCGACGGAGGGCGTGAAGAAGGCGTTCGAGGCTCCTCCCAGCGAGGAAGTCGACATGTTCGGCATGCGCTCCGGCACCGGGTTCGCGGATCGTTTCATTCCGGCCGGGCGGCTGGGGCGCCCTCACGACATCGGGCAGATGATCACCTTCCTCTGCTCACCGGGCGGAGACTGGATCACGGGCGCGGTGATCGTCGTCGACGGCGGGGAGTCGCTCGTGAGCCCGCGCACCGTCCCCCCCGGACGCTCCGAGAGCTGACGCGCCGGCCTCAGACTGCTGCCGCCGCCGGTGCGCTGGCGGGCACGTCAGCCGTCAGACGCCCGTCGCGCGCCCGCAGGCGCGCGGAGAAGCGATCGCCGGGGGTCGCGTCGCCGCGGAGTTCGACCCGCAGGTAGTCGCCCGTGACGCCGGCGACGCGGTCGTCCCGGCCCTCCACGACGATTTCGGCGATGGTGCCAGCGCGCGTTTCCGAATAGGCCTGGCCCTTGCGGAGGCCGATTTCCCGCAACGTTCGGGAGCGGCCGGCCGCCACGTCGCCGGGCACCCGGTCCGGGAGACTCGCGGCCACGGTTCCGTCCCGCACCGAATAGGGGAACACGTGCAGGTAGGTGTAGGGCAACTCCTCCACGAGCGCCCGCGTCTCCTCGAACTCCTCCTCCCCCTCGCCGGGGAAGCCGACGATGATGTCCGCGCCGAGACCGAACGCGCCGGAGCCGACGCCGCCCAGACGCTCGGCGATCGCGAGCACCCGGGCCCGATACGCCTCCCGCGTATGCCAGCGGCGCATGAGGCGAAGCACGCGGTCGGACCCGCTCTGCAGCGGCACGTGCAGGTGGGGGGCCAGACGTCCATCCGATGCCGCGAGCAGATCCACGAGCCGGCCGTCGATTTCCGTCGCCTCGATGGAGGAGAGGCGGAGGCGGACGGGGACTTCCTCGAGCAGCCGTTCGCACAGCGTCGCGAGACCGTGGGACGTGCGCGCGCCGTCGCGCGGGGAGCCGGCGGCGAGATCCTTTCCGTAGTGGCCGATGTGAATCCCGGTGAGCACGAGTTCCGGGTGCACGCGGGCCAGCGTCGCAGCCTCCGCCACGACATCGTCTACCGGGCGCGAGACCGAGGCGCCGCGCGCGATCCGCGTCGCGCAGAACGAGCATTTCCGGTCGCACCCGTCCTGGATCTTGAGCCAGGCCCGGGTGCCGCGCGCATTCCGCTGCAGTGGGGCGGCCGACGCGTCCGAAACGGCTGACGTGACCGGACCGGCCGCGGCGAAGTCTCCCAGTTGCGGTACAAGTCGCGCGACCGCGGTCGGGTCGTGCCCGGGCACGACGCCATCCACTTCTTCCAGCGCGTGATACTCGGCTTCACGAAAGGAGGTTGAACAGCCGGCGACGACGATGCGGAGATCCGGGTGTTGGCGGCGCAGCCGGCGCACGAGTCGCCTCGCGTTCGCGTCGGCCTGGTTCGTCACGGTGCACGTGTTGATGACGGCGATGTCCGCGGCGTCCGCGTGGAGCGCCGTCTCCGCCCCGCGGAGTTCAAGCTCCTGACGGATCCGCTCGGTATCGTACTGGTTCGCCTTGCACCCGAAGGTGTGGAACCAGACGGAAGGGCTGTCGTTCACGTCGCTCATGTCGCCGAGTCGTGTCGCTCACGGAGGGGTTCGCGCGTTCTCTCATGTAAGATCGGTGCAGCACGAAGGAGACGCTACGTGTCGGGTGGACTGCACCCCGCTCCGATGTATCTTTCCCATAGGTTTATTACCCGGCCGAAGGCAGGTGCGGATCGCGTGCGGACCCGACGGTCGCCGCGCGGCCCGGCACAGCGGCCCATGGAGGAATGCAAGATGTGGTGTGTGAAACAGAAGCGGTACGCAATCGTCGCCGTCATGGCGATCGGGCTTTCACTCGCGGCCTGCGGTGAAGACGACCCCGTGGTTCCGGAGCCCATGTTCGACAGCCCGTCTACGGTGCGCGTGGTCAACCGGCTGTTCGGCCCCGTGATCCGTTTTTTCGCACGTCCGTGCGGGACATCCGACTGGGGCCAGGATCTCTTCGGCACGGACCACCCCGTCGAGGGGACGATCCAGCCGGGCGACTCGAGGGACTTTACCGTCGAAGCGGGCTGTTATGACCTGCGAGCTGAATATCTGGAGACGACGGAGCCGGGTCCCCTGATGGCGAAGATGATCTTCAACCAGGCAGCCACGCCGGTCACGCCGGTGATCTGGACGCTCGAGGACGATCCCGCGAATCCGACCTGATCCCGTACGGATCGCAACCAACACCGAATCCGGCCCGGGATGAGGGCGGAGGAACCGTTATGAGGCAGCAGCTCGTCCAGGTGGCGGAAGACATCGGGGCCAAGGGCAAGGGAATTCTGGCCGCCGACGAAAGCTCGGGAACCATCAAGAAGCGGTTCGACGGGATCAGCGTCGAATCGACGGAGGAGAACCGGCGCGACTACCGGGAACTTCTCTTCCGGACGAGCGATGCGCTGAGCGAGTGCATCTCGGGCGTCATCCTCTTCGACGAGACGCTGCGGCAGTCGGCGGCCGACGGCACGCCGCTCGTCCAGCTCCTCTCCGATGCGGGGTCGATCCCGGGGATCAAGATCGACAAGGGGGCGCATGACCTCGCGGGAGCGCCGGGCGAGAAGGTGACCGAGGGCCTCGACGGGCTGCGCGAACGGCTGGCGGAGTACTACGAACTCGGGGCCCGCTTCACGAAGTGGCGCGCCGTCATCGACATCGGACGGGGCGGAGACCGCGCCATCCCGAGCGCCTACGGCATCGGGGCGAACGCCCATGCCCTCGCCCGGATGGCGGCGCTCAGCCAGGAGCAGGGGCTGGTGCCCATCGTCGAGCCGGAAGTGTTGATGGACGGCGACCACAACATCGACCGCTGCTTCGAGGTTACGGAGGCCACGCTCAAGCAGGTCTACATGGCCCTCTTCCACCAGCGGGTGCTGCTGGAAGGCTCGGTGCTCAAGCCCAACATGGTGCTTTCGGGCAAGCTCTGCGCCGATCAGGCGGGCGTCGACGAGGTGGCCGAGAAGACGGTGCGCTGCCTGAAGCGTGCGGTGCCCTCGTCGGTCCCGAGCATCGTCTTTCTGTCGGGAGGGCAGACGGACATCGAGGCCACAGCCCACCTGAACGCGATGAACGCGGGGTTCGATACGCCGTGGAACCTGAGCTTCTCCTACGGGCGGGCGCTGCAGGCGGCCCCGCTGCAGGCCTGGGGCGGCGCCGCGGACAACGGGCCGGCGGCACAGGCGGCGTTCGCGCACCGCGCGCGCATGAACGGTCTCGCGACGCGCGGAAAGTGGTCGATGGAACTGGAGCGGGCGGCCGCCTGACGCCGCGCGGGCGGCTCCGGCGCGACGCCGGGGTCAGATGACCGGCCGGATCTCCCGCATCACCTTCCCGAAGGCGGACCGGATCTCGGCCTCGCCAGCGACCGATCCGCGCTCGACGCGCCGTTCCCCTCCGACGTACACGGCCTCGATGTCGCGCTCGTCGCCGCCCACGAGCCACGCGTCCATGAGGGTCTCCCAGTCGTGTCCCAGCGTGTGGGGGCCTTCGCGATCCAGGACGACGAGGTCGGCTCGGTAGCCGGGTGCGATTCGCCCAAGGCGGCGCGATGCGCCATTGCCGGCCGCCGGGTCGGCGGGGGGCGCCGCGGCCTCGCCTCCGCCCTCCGCGAGCCACGACCAGATGACGGAGCCCGTGCCCGCTTCGGTGGCCAGGCGGGCCCGTCGCCGATCCCGCAGGCGCTGCCCGTATTCGAGTTGCCGCGCCTCCTCGATCGCGGAGATGCGGACGTTCGCGTCGGAGCCCGCCGCAGCCGCGCCACCGGCGAGAAAGTGCTCGCGGGCGGGGAAGATCCCGTCCCCCAGGTGGGCTTCCGTGATCGGACACAGGACGACCCTCGCCCCCGCGCTCCGTAGCCGGGCGCGCTCCGCCTCCGTGGCGTGCGTCGCGTGGACGAGACTCCAGCGCGGACCCAGCTCGACCGTGTCCGCGAGGAGATCGACCGGCGCGCGGCCGTGCGCCGCGAGGCATTCCTCGACCTCGAGTTCCTGCTCGCTGATGTGGATGTGCAGCGGCGCCTCGCGGCCCAGCGTCGCGTCCACCGCCGTCACGAGTTCCGTCAGGTCGGCCGTGGGCACCGCCCGGAGGGAGTGCGGCGCCACACCGACGACCGCCGGGCCCAACTCCTCGACTGTGGCCATGAATTCGTCCACCGAGCCGTGCGCGAAGCGCCGCTGTCCCGCGTGAGGCGCGGCTCCGTCGAAGCCGGCGGTCCGGTAGTAGACGGGCAGCAGACTGATGGGAAGGCCCACGTCCGCGGCCGCCGCGAGCACGGCTTGCGTCGTCTCGGGTCCACGCGCGCCGTCCGGGCCGTGATGCAGGTAGTGGAACTCCACCACGTGGGGGAAGCCCGCGCGCAGCATGCGGGCGTACCCGTGCCGGGCGACGGCGAACAGTTGCTCCGGGGTGATGGAGCCGGCCAGCCGGTACATGGCCCGGCGCCAACTCCAGAAGGAATCGTCCCCCCGAGCCTCTTCGCCGAAGCCGGCCAGGGCGCACTGGAAGATGTGCGAGTGCGCGTTCGGCATGCCGGGGACCGCGAGGCCTCCGTCCCAGGGGGCGCCGCCGGGCCGGACGGACCGAACCGCCAGGATCGTGCCGTCGGGAGCGACGTCGATCGACCGGTCCCGCTCGAGCCCTCCGGGGCCCAGGATGGCGCGAAACCTCAGCGTGCGGCTCTTGGTACTCACGGCTCCGACAATACACGGCGGTCGGCCGGCGCGGGTAGCCCACCGATACACCATCCGCCCTCCGCGCGTTATCTCTTAGGATCTTCGGAGATGCTCACGATGGACCTCGCGGGAATCGTGCCGGCGGGCCGTTGCGCCGGACATGCCCTCAGCATGAGGAGAATCGCCTTGAGTCGCCTTGTCGGCGTTGCGTTGATCGGCCTTCTCGCGGGGCTCGCGGGCCACCCGTCCATCGTCTCCGCCCAGGGGGTGACGACCGCGGGCGTGGCCGGGCGCGTGATCGACGCCGACGGAGCCCCCGTGGCCGGAGCCCGGGTCGAGTTCCGCCACACCGAGACCGGCGCCACCCACACGGTCCTGAGCGACAACCTGGGCCGTTTCAGCCTCGCCAATCTGCGGCCCGGCGGGCCCTACACGCTGGAGGTCGCGCGCATCGGGCTCAACCCGGCGACGCGGGAGGGTCTGACGCTCATCGCCGGACAGCGGCTGCGGCTCGAGGTTCAACTCTCCGAGACGGCGGTCCCCCTGCCCGAACTCTCCGTTCGCGTCGAGACGGATCCCGAGTTCGACCCCACCCGCATGGGCTCGACGACGGTCGTCGACCGGGAGACGCTCGAGACGCTCCCCACGATCTCCAGGGACTTCACGGGATTCGCCCGACTCTCTCCGCTCGTGGCGGTGGACGAGATGGGGACCTCCGTGGCCGGATCGAACATCCGCTTCAACAACATCCAGGTGGACGGCGCCCTCAACCAGGACGTCTTCGGCCTCTCGCCGACGGGGGTGGCCGGCGGACAGGCCAGGGGGCGCGTCATTCCGCTCGCGGCGATCGAGGAACTGCAGGTCCTCACCGCGCCCTACGACGTGCGCCAGTCCGGGTTCACCGGGGGCGTTCTCAACGCGGTCACGCGCACGGGAAGCAACGACTTCCGCGGCTCGGCGTTCGGCTTCTTCCGCAACGACGCGCTCGTCGGCGACGCGGTTATCGGCGGGATCCCGCGCGCGCCCGGCGATCTGGAGAACGCCTTTGCGGGCTTCGATCTCGGCGGGCCGATCCTGCGCGACCGCCTGCACTTCTTCGTCGCGGGCGAACTTGAGAGCAGGACGCGACCGCCCGATGGCTTCACGGTCGGCATCGATGACCTCGTGCGCACGAAGCTGGACCCCGACTCGGTCAACCGCGTATCCGGGATCCTCCGGGGCTACGGCGCGGAAGCGGGCGAGGCCGGCCTCTACACGCTCGAGAACAACCTCGCCAACCTGTTCGCGCGCGTGGACGCCCGCCCCAACGCGGACCACTCCCTCATGTTCCGCTACAACCTCGCCTACGCCGCCGACGACCCGGCGACGAACCGACTTCCCGGCGACGCCTACGAGATGTCGTCCACGGGACGGGAGATCGAGTCCCGGAACCAGTCGTTCGGAGCGCAGTGGCTCGCGACGCTGAGTCCACGGCTCTCGAACGACCTCATGGTGAACGTGCAGTTCCTGCGCGACCGGGAAACCGCGAACTCCCTCTATCCCCGCGTCGAGGTCGGCCTCCAGGCGGGCGTGCCGGGGGCGGGGTTCCGGCGCGAGTTGCGCCTCGGGTCCAACTACTCCGGGCCGGACGGGGAACTCGACCAGAACATCCTGCAGGTCACGAACGCGCTCACCTTCTCGCTCGGTGACCACCATCTCACGCTGGGGGCCGGGTTCGAGCGCTTTTCGATCCGACGCGAGTATCTGCCGGGCAGCCTCGGCAGCTACTACTTCCGGTCGCTGGCGGACCTCGAGGCGAACGCCCCGGAGGAATACGTCGTCCACGTGCCGCTCTCGGAGGACGCCGGCACCTCGGACTTCGACGTGCACCAGTTGTCGGCCTTCGTGCAGGAGGAGGCCCGGATCGGGGAGCGGCTGAACGTTCGGGTCGGCCTGCGGATGGACGTGCCGCTGATGCCCGACGCGCCGGCGCACAACCCGGACGTGGAGCGGTCGTTCGGCTTCAGCACGAGCGACCTGCCGGGCGGCACGGTCCTCTTCTCCCCGCGGGCGGGCTTCAACCTCGGTCTCGGCGGGGACCGCACGACGCAGATCCGCGGCGGGATGGGGCTGTTCACCGGCCGGCCACCCTTCGCGTGGCTCGCGAACGCCTATCAGAACACAGGGCTCTCGTCGGTTTTCGTGACCTGCCGGCGGCGGAATCTCGGCGTTCCCGATCCCGAGATCGTCCCCGCGTTCGATCCTCTCGCGCCTCCCCCGACCCTCTGCGTGGACGGCACGGGCGGCGAGTCCGCGGTCCCCATCGTCACGCTGTTCGACCCGGATTTCCGCTTTCCGCGCGACTTCAAGGCCTCGCTCGCCGTCGACCAGCGCCTGCCGGGGGGATTCGTCCTCTCGCTCGAGGGGATCTACACCCGCTCCGTGAACCAGATCGCGTTCCAGGATCTGAACATCGGCCCCGCCCTCCCCGCGGCTGACCGCACGGAGGCGAACGGGTTCACCTACGGCTTCGGCTTCGGGACCCGAGAGACCTTCGCCGACCCCGGCGCCGGGAGCCAGTTCGTCGATCCACCGCCGGGCGAGCCGCCGGGCGAGCGGGAGCCGATCTTTCTCCCCCGACGCGTCGATCCGGGCTTCGGACAGGTCATCAAGATCGGCGACCGGCCCCTGAACTTCTCGTACGCCCTGAGCGCGCGGCTCCGGAAACAGTTCGGCAATCGGCTTTCCGTCGACGTGGGCTACGCCTTCAACCGTTCCGCCGACGTGCGCAGTCTTTCTTCGCTCGATGCGATCGCGAACTTCGGCTACACCGCGGTCGAGGGCGATCCGAACGATCCCCAGCGGCAGGCCTCTCTCTTCGACCGGCCGCACCGCCTCGTGGCGAGCGCGACGGCCGCCCTGCCGGAACTCATGGGGGGCGGCCGCCTGTCCGTGCTCTACGTGGGACAGTCGGGGCGGCCCTACTCGTACGTGTATGCGGACGACATCAACGGGGACGCCTATCCCGGGTACGGCCGGGCGCTCGACCTCGCGAACGACCTCATCTTCGTGACCGGCGCGGCGTTCGACTTCCCCGGAGGGGGACGGACCCCGGTCAGCGGCATCCTCTTCGAGCAACTCGTCGCGCAGGAACCCTGTCTGCAGGCGAACCGGCTGCGGATTCTGCACCGGAACGCCTGCCGGACGCCGTGGTCGCACCAACTGGATTTCCGCTTCAGCCAGCCCATCCAGCTGGGCGGCGCGGAGGTCACCGTGACGCTCGACGTGCTCAACGTCCTCAACCTGGTGAATCGCGATTGGGGACAAGTCCAGACCGTGAACCCCGTCGTGCAGTTGCTGACCGTCGAAGACCGGATCGAAGACGACTTCGACCTTCAGAACATGCTGCCCGAACCGGACGACCCGCTCCGCGCCCGCTACGCCGGACCGCTCCAGACGAGCGACACGGGCGGCGTGCGCGCCTCGGTGCCCTACCTGCCGCAGATCGGCGCTTCGCAGTGGCAGGCCCAGTTCGGCATCGGCATCCGCTTCCGCTAGCACGGTCGGCGGGGATAGGTTCCGCCGCTCGACCCTCCGCAACCCCTGGAGTCAGTACCATGCGACCACGTCATCTCGCTCTTCTCGTTTCCCTCGTTCCCTTCGCTGCGGCGGCGCCGGCGGCCGCGCAGACTCATGCCGGCGGCCTGAACCATGCCGCCGGGGCACCGGTCATCGGCTTCGGAGCGGCCGCGGCCGTTTCCGGCGACGAGATCTTCGTCTCGCGGCCGGGCGAGTTCGCGGCGTTCCCCATGCCGGGTTCCGAACCCGGCAGCGTGCACATATTCCGGCGCGGCGAGGAGGGCTGGGTGGAGGTCGCCACGATACCGGCCCCGAGCGGAGTGTACGGAGACGGTTTCGGGGAGGCGCTGGCGGTCGAGGGCGACATCCTCGTGGTCGGCGCCCCGAGGGAGAACGAGAGCCGGGGCGCCGCGTACGTCTTTGTCCGTGAAGGCACCATGTGGAGTTCCCGGGAGCGGCTGGAGGCGCCGGACGCAATGCCGGGAGACGTCTTCGGTTCCTCGATCGCCGTGGGGGCCGGGGGTCAGTTCGGGGTGATCGGCGCTCCGGGGCGCGGCGCCAGCGGTTCGGTGTTCGCCTACGTGCAGTCCGACATGGGGCTGACGTCCGTTGAACTGACCGGGTCCGACGCCCCGGCGGACGCCCGTTTCGGGGCGGCCGTCAGCGTCGAGGGCGACCTGGCCCTCGTGGGCGCGCCCGGGCCGTTCGCGCTCAGCCAGTTCACACCGCCCGCGCCACCGCAGGCCGGGACCGGCTACCTGTTCCGCCGCAGCGGCACCGAATGGGATGAGGTCGCCCGGTTGACCCCGGCCGGCGGCATGGTGGCCGGCCTGTCCGCGGTGCTCATGGAGGGAGACGCATACCTCGGCTCTCCGCTCGCCAACCAGGCGCAGGGCTCCGTCTTCCGGTTCGCGGCGGGCGACGATGGGACGTGGTCGCAAACGGGGTCGATCGCGGCTGCGTCGCCGTCTCCGGCGGCCTTCTTCGGCTACGCCCTCGCCGGGGCGGGCGGGCGACTCGTGGTCGGGGCGCCGGGCACGAACGCCTTCGCGGGCGCGGCGCACGTCCTCGGAGCGGGGGACGACGGCGAGTGGAGTGAAGAGACCCTGCTGCGGGGCGAAACCCGGGGGCTCATGGGCTTCATGGGCAACTCCGTGGCAGGAGGCGACGGCTTCGCTGTGGTCGGGGCGCCCGGCTCCGAGTTCTTCGAGGGCATCGGCTTCGTGTTCGAGCGCGACGCGGGCGGCGCGTGGAGCGAGGCCGCTCCCATCCACGAGACCGAACTGGGCCTGGCCGCCGTCAGGGGCGAAGAGATGCGATGCTCGGACGACGGGACGGTCGCCGGCTTCGACTGCTCCGAGGTGGACCTCGTCTCCTTCCTCCCGGCGCGGGAAGTCGGGGGCGGACGCGGGATCATGGTCAGCGACATCTGGGGCTGGGTGGATCCGCAGACGGGCCGCGAGTACGCGATCCTCGGGCGGTTCGACGGGACCTCCTTCATCGACGTGACCGACGCCGGGAATCCCGTCTATCTCGGGAACCTTCCCCTCACCGAGGGCGCGATGCCGAACCTGTGGCGCGACATGAAGGTGTATGCGGACCACACCTTCATCGTGGCGGACAACGCGGGCGAACACGGGATGCAGGTGTTCGACCTCAGGCGGCTGCGGGACGTGACCAATCCCCCGGTGGATTTCGACGAGGACGCGCACTACGCCGAGTTCGCCTCCGCGCACAACGTCGTCATCAACGAGGCGTCGGGTTTCGCCTACGTGGTGGGCGGCAGCGGCGGCGGCGAAACGTGCGGCGGCGCGCTGCACATGGTGGACATCCGCGATCCGCGGAACCCGACGTTCGCCGGCTGTTTCGCGGACCCCGAGACGGGGAACGCCGGATCGGGCGGCTATACGCACGACGCGCAGTGCGTGATGTACGAGGGTCCCGACGCCGACTACGCGGGCCGCGAAGTGTGCTTCAACGCGAGCGCGACGAAGCTCGGCATCGGAGATGTGACCGACAAGGACAACCCGACGCCGATCTCGAACGCCGCCTATCCGAACGTGGCCTATTCCCACCAGGGGTGGCTGTCGGAGGACCAGCGCTACTTCTACCTGAACGACGAACTCGACGAGCTGTCGGGCGGGGTGACGGGGACCCGGACGCTCGTATGGGACGTGGCGGATCTGGACGATCCGGTGCTCGTGAGGGAGTTCGTGCAGGACAACGCGGCGTCGGACCACAACCTCTACATCCGCGACAACCTCATGTACCAGTCGAACTACGTGAGCGGACTCCGGATCTTCGACATCTCCGACCCGGAGAACCCGGTGCCGGCCGGCTTCTTCGACACGGTGCCGGGGAGCCCGGACGCGCCCGGATTCGCCGGATCGTGGAGCAACTACCCGTTCTTCCCCTCCGGGAACATCATCGTGTCGAGCATGCGCGAGGGGCTGTTCGTGCTCAGGAAGCGGGAGACCGCCCTCGTGCCCTAGCAGCCCCCAGGTTCGGGTCGGCAGTCATGAGACGGTCTCCACCAGGTCCGCGTCGACGATCCTGCGGTCGTGGGTTAGCAGCGTGGCGCCCAACACTCGTGCTGTCGCGACGAGGATCCGGTCCGCGGGGTCCCTGTGGAACGAAGCGGGAAGGGCCGAGAGTTCCGCCGCAACGGCGGGAGAGATCCCCTGTCGCCTGACGAGAGGCGGAGCCACCGCCTTCTCCAGCCACTCGCGCAACGGGATGGCGAGCTTGACCCGGCCAAGATCGTGGAGCATCGCCACTTCCCACAGCGAGATGTCCGATACGAGCAACGGCGACTCCGCGTGCGCGGAGCTGACGATCCGCCGCTGCCGCGGGGAGAGTCTCGAACTGTCGTTCAGCCACCAGATCAGGACGTGCGTATCAAGCAGCGCCGTCATGGCCGAGGCTCTCCCAGTAGTCTTCCGGAACGGCCGGCCCGATGATGTCGCCGACGACGGTCACGGTTCCCTTCAGTTCCATTTGCGGGTGCTCGGCCCGGGCTCGGGTCGGTGGCCACAGTTCAGCCACCGGCCTGCCGCGCTTGAGGATGACGACGCGTTCCCCCGTCTCGCTGACACGGTCGAGGATGGCGAGGCAGCGGGCCTTGAAATCGGATGCGTTGATCGTTTCCATCTGACCAGTATTGATGACTGGTCAGATCGTTGTCAAGGCATCCCGCGCTCGTGCGTCAGTCGAGCGACTCCATGAAGCGTACCTCGATCCGCAGGTAGCTCGCGCCCCCGCCCGGGACGTCGGCGAAGATCTCGCCCCATTCCGGGGTGCCGAGCACCTGGGGGAGCTTCTCGTCGCGCTCCGCCTTCGACGCCCAGCGGATGACCCACGTGACGTTCCCCGGCCCGAGTTCGTCCTGCTCGGCGCCCCGCACCTCGGCGGGGATCCCCGAGTCGATCCAGAACCCGGCGATGTCCAGGTGCTCGCGCAGATAGCGGATATACTCGCCTTTCGCGACCTCCGCGTACTCCTCGAAACGGGCCGGGTCGAAGTGATAGGTCCGGACCTCGTAGACCCCCCCGGACTCCGCTGCCGCCTCCTCCGCGCCGCCCGTGGCCGGTTCGATCCGCGTGCCCTCGCCGAAGCAGGCCGAGAGGGCCGTGAGCGCGAGCGCGGCCGTCGCGAGTCCGATGATTCGAGTGCGAAGCTTCATGGCTCCTCCCGTCAGCCCGTCGTGCGGGCCAGGGCTTCGACGAAGCGGTCGACCTGCTCCGTCGTGTTGTAGATGTGCGTGGAGATGCGGATCGCGTTGTGGCCGTCCCGCTGGTGTTCGTCGATGTGGGACGAGATGCTCGCCTCGATCGCTCCCACTGCGGCCACCGCGTCGAGATCTTCCTTCTCGAAGATCGTCGACCCGGGCGCGCTCCGATCGCGCGCGCCGCTGAGGAGCGTGACGCCGCTCATCTCGCCGAGACGAGACTTGAGATGATCCGAGAGAAAGCGACACCGGGCCTCCACGGCCTCGAGTCCGAGTGTCGCGACGAAATCGACCGCCGTCCCGATCGCGGCGCGCACCGGAAACGCCGCGGTGCCCGGGGGATCGAACTGTGGCTGCTCCGCGGTGGCGTCGGGCGCGAAAGCCGTCCGGATGCGGTCGCGCGCATCGCGCCGCACGAAGAGGAAACCGGTCCCCGCCGGAGCCAGCATCCACTTGTGCAGGCTCACGCTGTACGCGTCGCAGCCCAGGGAGGTCAGGTCGACGGGGAACTGGCCCACCGCCTGCGCGCCGTCCACCAGGCTCACGAGTCCCCGCTCGCGCGCGAGACGGCAGATCGCTTCCACCGGATAGAGGTGCCCGCCGCGAGTCACGTGACAGAAGGCCACCGCCCGCGTCCGCGGCGTGATCGCGTCCTCGAACCGGGAGAGGACCTCCTCCTCCGGGGGCAGGGGACTGGGGATGAAGACCTCGTTCACCCGAACGTCTTCCCGCACCCGCCGGAACTCCCACGGCCGACGGCCCGCCGGATGTTCCTGGCTCGTGATCAGGACCTCATCGCCGGCGCTCAGCGCGACCCCGATGCTCTGGAGATGGAGCGCCTCCGACGCGTTTCGCGTGAGCGTGAGTTCGTCCGGCTGCACCGAGAACAACTCCGCGAGTCCGGGCACGACGTGTTCCGCGATCCGGGCGCTCAGCTCCGAGCGGCCCCGGGCGGGCAGTTCGGCCATGGCCCGATATCCCGCGGCGACCGCATCGACGACCTGTCCCGGCGGCATGCCGATGCTCGCGTTGTTCAGGTAGGCCGTGCCGGGCTCGACGAGGAAGTTCGCGCGCACGTCGTCCCAGTCCGCGTCGCCCGTCCCGGCCGGGGGCCGGAGCGGCGGGAGTTCCGCCGCTGACGCGTCCCCCTCCCGGGCGGTGCAGGCGGGAAGGCCGAGGGCGGCGGCGCCGGTCGCCCCGAGGCGGAGCCACTCCCTCCGGTCCATCAGGCCGTAGCGATCGTCTCCGGTCCGCGCACCAGTCATGGACAGCACGCGGAACTGCGCGTGAAGGACATCGAGTTTCCGCTGGGAAAGCGCAGCGTCAATGCGTCGCCGTCGATCTCGACCCCGGTCGGTTCGAGCGGTCCGTCCCCGTCCCGCGCGGTCATCGCAAGCGGGCTCGCCGGAAGTCCCGCCATCGTGCGCCCGTAGGAAAGGTGGTGGAGGTGCTCGAAGGTGAGCGTCTCTCCGTCGAAGGTGTAGCGTCCGCCCTCACCGGACCCGCGCCTCGGCTCGTCGCCATCCATGACGAAGAAGAGGACCTGCCACTCGCCGTTGGTGAAGATGATGCGCCCGCGCACGGGATGCCGGTCGCCGCTCGAAAGGACGTATTCGTTCGCGGCCCAGGCGCCCGCGAGGGCATCGGCTCGAGGTGGCGGCGGCTCGGCGTCGGATGGCGGGGAGCCGGAGGGACTCCCGGCCAGCGCGGCCAGGCAGAGCGAGGAGGCAAGGAGAATAAGGGGCGGTGTGGACATGAGCTGCGTCTCCGGGTCGCCGGGGATCGTTCGCCCCGCAACGTGACGCGGCCCGCGGCGAGCGACAAGCGGCGGCCCGCGGCCACGGACCGCCGGGGTCGCCGGGTCTTCGCGATCCGCGTACCGTGAGATCGTCCGCCCGAAGTCGATGGGCGCAACCGAATCGAGAGGTCGAGCGATGCGAACAGAACGGGGAGCGTTGAGCGTGGCCGGTGCATTTCTGACCGTGGCGGTGACGGCGTACGGGGCCGTGCTCGTGGCTCCGGCCGCGGTCGAAGCCCAGGAGGTCGGCCCACCGAACGGGTCGCTCGTGATCGTGGGCGGCGCCATGCGAAGCCAGGAGATCGCGAACCGGTTCGTGCAGCTGGCCGGCGGGACGGACGCGCGGATCGTCGTCATCCCCACGGCGGGCGGGGCCGATTCCTACGGGCCGTCGTTCGGCGGTGTGAGACCCTTCCAGGCGGCGGGAGTCGAGCACCTCACGGTTCGCCACACCAACGACCGCGACGAGGCGAACAGCGACGCCTTCGTGGCCGCCATCCGCGAGGCGACCGGCGTCTGGTTCACCGGAGGACGCCAGTGGCGCCTCGTCGATTCCTACGCGGGGACGCGGACCGAGGAGGAGTTGTGGGCGCTCCTCGAGCGCGGCGGGGTGATCGGCGGCTCGTCGGCCGGCGCGACGATCCAGGGGTCGTACCTGGCGCGCGGGGACACCGCGACGAACACGATCATGATGGGGAGTCACGAGGAGGGGTTCGGTTTCGTCCGAAACACGGCGATCGACCAGCACCTCCTGTATCGAAACCGCCAGTTCGACATGCTGGAGATCATCGAGGCCCGGCCCGAACTCCTCGGCATCGGGATCGACGAGAACACCGCCATCGTCGTGCAGGGCGACCGCTTCGAGGTCATCGGAGAGTCCTACGTCGTCATCTACGACAACCAGAGCATGCTCGACAGCGGCGGCCTGTTCTACTTCCTCGCGCCGGGCGACCAGTACGACATGGCGGAGCGTCAGGCGTACCGTCCGGCCCGCACCCTGGCGCCTCTCGGACGCGTCGAGCGCCGCCCCTGGCCGAACCGCTGACCCGTCCCGCCGGAGTCGGCTCCGGAGGGAATCCCATGCGCAGGGGGCTGATCCTCCTCGCACTCATCGCGGCCGGGGAGGCCGTCTTCTTCCTCCCCTTCGTCCTCGCACGCGTCTTCCGCCCGACGCTGCTCGACGTGTTCGGGATCACGAACCTGGAGCTGGGAACCGCCTTCTCCCTGTACGGCGTGGTGGCGATGGTCGCGTACTTCGCCGGCGGCCCGCTCGCGGACCGGTTCTCGGCCCGCCGGTTGATGGCGCTGGCGCTCCTCGCCACCGGTCTCGGCGGCATCGTGCTCGCCGGCTTCCCGCCACCGCGGACGATGAACATCCTGTGGGCCTTCTGGGGGATGACGACGGTCCTCCTCTTCTGGGCGGCGATGATCCGGGCCACCCGCGAGTGGGGCGGGCAGACGAAACAGGGACGCGCCTACGGCCTCCTCGATGGCGGTCGGGGACTCCTCGCCGCGCTCGTCGCGTCGGTCTCCGTGGCCGTCTTCGCCGCGCTCCTCCCGGGCGAAGCCTCCTCCGCCACGCCGGAGGAGCGGGCCGCGGCCTTCCGCGGCGTCATCTGGGTCTTCACCGGAATCACGCTGGGCATCGCCGTCCTCGTGTGGATCCTCGTGCCCGACAGCACGCCCGGCGGGGAGGCGGGCGACCCGGAAAGCTCGCAGAAACTGTCGCTGAGCGGAGTGAAAGCCGCCTGCCGCATGCCGGCCGTGTGGCTTCAGGCCATCATCGTCGTTTGCGCCTACACGGGGTACAAGGCGACGGACGACTTCTCGCTCCTGTCGCGGGACGCGCTCGGGTTCGACGACGTCCAGGCCTCCGGGATCGGCACGCTCGCCTTCTGGATCCGTGCCGCGGCAGCCATCGCGGCAGGCTACCTCGGAGATCGGATCGACGCCTCCCGCGTCATCGTGTGGGGGTTCGCGATTCTCATCGGCGGCTGTCTGCTCATCGCCTCCGGGGTCGTCGTGCCCGGACCCGCCTGGATGCTCATCGCCACCATCGTCACCGCCAGCGTAGGCATCTACGCGCTTCGCGGCGTCTATTTCGCCCTCCTGGCCGAGGGCGCCGTCCCGCTCGCCTACACCGGGAGCGCGGCGGGCGTCGTCTCCGTCCTCGGCTTCACCCCCGACGTCTTCATGGGCCCGCTGATGGGCGTCCTCCTCGACAACTCACCGGGCCTCCCCGGGCATCAGCACGTCTTCGCGGCCGTCGCCGGCTTCGGCGTCATCGGCCTCCTCGCCGCCCTCATCTTCCGCCGCGTACGACGTACATGATGGCAACCTTCCGGTCGGCCTCCGGCTTCAGCAGCGCTCCCGTCTGAAGTCCGCGGGGCGGCACGTGAAGCCCCACTCACCCCACAGCCCGCTTCCGGCCGCGGACGCGGCGGCCTCCGCCGCCAGGATCCGGTCTTCGTGACGGCGGTTGGGCGGGATGATGAACGCGAGCGCGTACCCGCTCGCGACCATGTGTTCGTTCAGCATCTCCCCGCCCGGGAGGAAGAGATAGGCGAGGTCCCGGTCGAAGGTGTCGACCCGGACGGCGTCGTACTCGACTCCAAGCGCCGTGTTCACGGGGGCGACCCGGAGCAGTTCCTCGCGGGCGCGGGCGCCCCACGGTTCCTGCGCCATCTCCGGGGCGTCGATGGAGAGAATCCGGATTTCACGGCCATCCGCGCAGCGGACGGAATCTCCGTCGATCACGAAGGACAGGACGCAATCCCCGCTCGGCATGGGGGGCGGCGGGGGCGGGGGCGGCGTCGAATCCGAGCACCGCACTACCGCGAGGGCAGCGATGACGACAGCGGCGGCGATGCCGAACCGGCGACCCTCCCGGCGCAGCCCCGCGATCCCGCCCGGGACTACGGGCCGGACCACGGCCATGGGCCGGATCGGATCACGGGCCGACCCGGATCGTCCCCACCTCATCGGTCCCCAGGTGGCGGCCATCAGCGTTCACGTACCATCCCCGCAGTCGCGGCAGACGCAGTCCGCCGTCCCCGGTCAGGCCCTCGAACGTGAGGTACTCGCCATCGTTCGCGCTCTCGTCGTGGTAGAAGCGGCAGCCCAGGAGTTGCGCGGTCGCGGGATCGAAGTAGAAGTACCACGTGTCGCCGCCGGTATCGGGGTCGTAGGTGACCCGGACCGCGTGGACCTCCCGGTCCATGAAGGTGGTCTCGACGATGTCGGGATCGAGGTGGGAGCCGGGGTCGGAGATCTTCATCGGAAGACCCGCCAGGAACCCGTAATAGCTGCGCCAGAACATCCCGTCCTCGCGATGGAGGCGCATGCGCTCACGGTCCGCGTCCGGGAGGTCCGCCTGTGCGACCCCGTCCACGGTCGCGGCCCAGCCATCGGCCGTCGTCTCGTACGCGATCGAGGACCCGCGATAGCGGCCCGACAGGGCAAAGTCGCGCTCGTCCGCGCCGAACTCCAGCTCGACGGCGACGCGTTCTCCGCCCTCTCCGTCCGTCCCGACCCACGACATGGAGAGTGAGCGGCTTCCCCAGATCCCGTCCGGATCGTGGAAGGTCACCGATCTCGCCACGAGTTCCTGTGCGGGGGTGAGATCGGCCTCCGCGACCGAACCGGAGGCGTCCTCGTCGGCCGGGGGACGAGGGCCGCAGGCGGCGGCGAGCAGGACGAGCCAGAGCCAGGACCCCGCGCGGGAAGCGGGTCGGCGAGCCGGCCGCAACGCCGGTCGGAACATCCTTGGAGTCTTCATGCCTGATACTAGCAACCCGCGTTGAAACGCCGCTACATTCGGGCGATTCGCCACTTTCCACACTCGGAGGCTTTCCATGCGGCGTGACAGGATATCGAACAGGTTTCGGGCCACGGCGACCTTGCTGCTCGCGCTGCTCGCCATCGCATGCGCGGGTGACGCGGGGGAGGAAGCGGCGGACGGCGGCGAGGGCGCAGAGGAGGCCGCGGCGACGGCCGAGACGACCGACTCGCCCGAGATGGCCGGCTCGCCCGAGGGCGTGATCACGGATCTCCGGGGAATCGCCTTCGTCGACGAACTCGCCGTCGACCTCGATGCGATGGAGGAGACGGAGAGCGGCCTCTTCATTCAGGTGTTGCAGGGGGGGAGCGGGCCGCCGGCCGGCTACGGCGACGAGATGCATGTGCACTACACGGTCTGGCTGCCGAACGGGAGCAAGGTGGATTCGAGCCACGACCACGACCCGCCCGAGCCGCTCGAAATGATTCTCGGTTCGACCGCCCTCATCGACGGCTGGGTGGAGGGGGTCACCGGCATGCGCCTGGGCGAGCGCCGCAAGCTCGTGCTGCCGTACGATCTCGCCTATGGAACCGAGGGACGGCCACCCGCGATTCCGGCGTACTCGCCGCTCGTGTTCGAGGTCGAACTCGCGGAGCACATTCCCACCGGAGAAGGCTGATCGTGATCCGGACCGGGGCGATCGGGCCGGGATCGTGACCGCGTACATCCGCTATCTCGCGCCGGACGCCACGGGCCACATGGACGCCGCAACCGCCGGGGACGGCGGCGCCCGCTGGGGGGTCGTGGAGGATGAGGTCCTCGCGGACGGCATCATCGAGGGCAGCATGGTGGAAGAACTGGCGGCGCCTCCTTTCGGCGGGGAGGTCCGCAACGGGAAGCGGATGCCGCTCGATGAGCTTCATCTCCTTGCGCCGGCGACGCCGTCGAAGGTCATCGCGGTGGGCTTGAACTACCGGAGCCACCTCGACAACAGTCCGATCGGGACTCGCCCGCAGCCCACGGAACCCCCCCTGTTCGCCAAGCTGCCGAGTTCGATCGTCGGGCCGGGCGCCGCGATCGAGATTCCCCCGGACGCGGAAGTCGTCCACGCGGAAGGAGAAGTCGTCGTCGTGATCGGCCAGGTGACGCGTCACATCGGTCCCGAAGAAGCCGACGACCACGTCTTCGGCGTGACCGCGGGCAACGACGTGAGCGAGCGCACCTGGCAGCGCGACGACCTGCAATGGCTCAGGGCAAAGGGCAGCGACTCGTTCGGGCCGCTCGGGCCACGGATCGTGACCGGCACGGCGTGGGATGATCTGCGCCTGCGCACGCGCCTCAACGGCGAGGTCGTGCAGGACGCGCGCACCTCTGATCTCATCTTCTCCATCCCCGAGATCATCGCCTACGCGAGCCGCTACTTCACGCTGCTTCCCGGCGACGTGATCTATACGGGAACCCCCGGGAAGACTTCGGCGCTTTCTCCCGGCGACCGGGTGGAGGTGGAGGTGGAGGGCGTCGGCGTGCTGGCGAACGACGTGAAGGTCGAATCACGGAAGGACGGGACATGATGAAGCCCCGCACGCGGTCGTTCGGCGGCCTGCGGCAAGACCCTGCGGCGGCGGCGAGAGCCGTGTCCGTCGCTCTTGCGTTGGCGGTCGTGTTCGCCGCGGCTCCGGGCTCCCGCGGGCTCGCCGCCCAGCAGACGCCGGATCTCGCCACGCTGTTCGAGTTGGGGACGCTCGTGCTCGACGCGAACGGCGACAGCGTGCCCGATCTCGTGAACGCGGCGCTCGTGCTCGGGGAAGATCCCTCACCGGACGTCCTCGCGGCGGCGGCCGAGATCGCCGCGCGGCTGGGGTTCGAGACGATGGCGATGGACCTGCCGCTGTCCCGGAACCCGGAGGGCGGGCAGGTCGGGATCGTCGTGGGACGGAGCGGACTCGAAGCCGCCGGCCTGCGTTCGCCGGGCATCGACCCCGCCTCCCTCGATTCGGGGGAAGGAGCCGTGGCGGTGCGCGAGGAGGACGGGCGCACGTGGATCCTCGTGGTCGGCGGGGACGACGAAGGGCTGCAGGCCGCGGCGCGCCTGTTCGCCGGAGTCCTGCCGCATACGCGAACGCTGTCGACGGCGGAGTTGAGCCGCGTCCGGGACGATCTCGCCGAGACGCTGGAGGCCGGGGGCGTGGCGGACGCTACCGTGCGTCTGACCCAGGCGAGGGTCAGGGCGGGACAGGCGGGCGTGGGACGCGTGATCGCCGAGATCGAGGTGGATGAAGCGAATCTGAGCGCCGCCGCAGAACTCCTCCGCGGACTCGCCACGGGCGACGCGGACGCCGACCCCGGCGAGCCGGAAGGGACGGAGGCCGAGCCCGGCGACGAGTCGACCGACGCGGAGGCGCCCCCGACGCGCCTGGCTTACGCGGGACTCGAGTCGGTGGAGGTGCGGCTGGCGGGCGGCCCCACGATCCGGATCGCCGGGCGCGCGGCTCCGGATGCGCCGGGGCCGATCGCGGGCCGGCCGGGCAGCGGCGGCAAGAACGACATGGACCTCTCCAACCTCTACACGTCCGACGGGCTGCTTGGCGGAGGGGTGCTTCCGAACCGCGTGGACGCGATGCTCGCGCCCGGCGAGGGAGGCATCGATGGCCTGCCCGACCTGGCGGGGAGGCTCGGACTCGAATCGACCGGGATCACGGTGCCGCTCGTCGTTCCGGCCTCGTCGATCGAGGGGGCCGCCGCCCGGCCCACGCTCGTCCTCACCGGTGTGGACAACGCCCTGACCCGGCAGCTTGCCGACAGCGCAAAGATCGACGCGGGGTCGCTCGCCCCCGGCGAGGGGCTCATCGAGGTGGTGCCGGCGGCCTTCGGGTCCAAACCGGCCCTCGTCGTCTCCGGCGCGGACGCGGCCGGGGCCGAGCGCGCGCTCGATCAGCTGGCCCGGACGTTCCCGCACCTCGCGGAGCGCGGGGACGACCGCCCCACCGTCAACGACGTCGAGCGCGGCCTGTGGGATGCGCTGTCCGGCCACTCGCCCGTGGGCCAGGCGGCGACCGGCCTCTACAAGCTCGGCCGCATCGCCGGCAAGCTCGCGGACCGGCAGATCGCCCGCGCGGACGTGCTGCTCTCCGTCGAGAAGGCGGACCCCGGCCTTGGGGCGTACGTGCGGGCCCGGGCGGCGGAAGCGCTGGGCCTCCCCGATGCCGCCGCCGTCGACGTCACGGTCGACGATCGCGACGTCCAGCGGGCGGCCACGATCTTCGCCGACACGCTCGCGCTGCCGTCGGAAGTCGACCGCTTCCGGGAATTGTTCCGCACCCAGGTCCTCCCGGCGGCCGGATCCGCCGGCTCGGGCGGGCCCATTCGGGTGGAAGCCCGCCTGAGCGAGCCGCCGGAAATCCGCCGGCAACTGGAGGAGGAGGCCCGGGACGCCCTCATCGAGGCGGGGGCTCCGGCCGACGCGGTTGAGGTCCGCGTCCTCTCCGCCTTCAAGCAGGGGTACTCGTGGCTCGAGGAGGTCGTGCTTCCGCAACTGGAGGGACGCGACATCGGCGAGATCGTCATCCGCTTCCGCCGCAACGACCCGCCGGAGGAGTGGCCGCAGCAGGCGATCCACACGCCCGTCCGCTGGCTGCATGAGATCTTCCCCATCGATGAGGTCTTCGCCCGCGAACTCGGCCTCGCGCTGGAGCGGATCCGCTTCGAGCAGACGACCGATGGACCGACCTACGAGGTGACGGTCACGGACGCGGGCGGCGCCGAGATCCTGTCGGACGACTTCGAGCCGCACCGGGTGATGCGTCCCTACTTCGACCGCTTCCGGGACTACGAGCACGTCCGCGTCACGACGGGGTGGATCCACGCCGCGGCGGGGGACCGCACGCTCGTCGACGAACGCATCGTTACCGACCCCGAGGCCTTCTGGGACCACTACCAGAGCGTCGTGCTCCCGGCCATCTACGACTACGTGATGGACCGGCACGACGGGATCCCCGAGGGCGGCAACGCGGACGCGCCCTACTTCGGCGAACTGACCGTCGAACTCGAGATGAGCGAGCCCAACTACCGGCTCGAAGTCGACAACGAGATCCACGCGCCGATGGACGCCCTCCACGAGGAGATCTACTTCGGCACGATCGAGTTCTTCGATCTCATCGGCCGAAACTCGCGCGGGCAGGGGCTGACCTTCCCCGGCCGCATCCTCCCGGTGATGCGACCGCGCGGCGACGGCCGGCCGGCGGAACTCCGGGTGAGCTTCACGGGTTTCGCCACCTCCCGGCCCGCGGTGGTCGTCGCCTTCGAGGATGCGGCGGGCGCGGCGGACACGATGCGGCTCGACATCCCGAAGACCGGCCTCGAGCGCCCGTCCGCGAGGCTGGCCATCGTCCGCGCCGGCGAGCCGGGGATCGCGCACCTCGGGCTCCGCGTCCGCGTCGACACGGACGCCGACATGCGCGACAGCCTCCTGAACTACGCATCGCCGCGGCAGGTCGACCGGAGCATGGTCTCCGCCGAGCAGGTCGAAGCCACCGTGCGCGAGATCGAGGCGCTGCGCGCGGGCGGCCTCTACGCCTCCGCGCTGGCCTGGGCCGGGCTCGGTTCGCTCGAGGTCTGGGCCGAATGGACGCACGAGCAGGATCCGGAGTCCCGCCGCGCCGCCCGACTCGCGGCGAACGGGACACCGCCGGCGCTACCCGACTGGCGCAGCCTCCTGCCCGAAGGCTGGAGCTACGGCGGCGAACGGCTCGTCCAGTGGGAGACGCCGATGCCACCCCCCGAGGGTCACGGGATCCTGGCCATGATGGCCGAGGCCTTCGAGGAAGTGACGATGTACAAGGTCGGCGAGTCCTACCTCGGCCGGGACATCTGGGCGGCGGATCTCATGCCCCCGATCGCGGCCTCGCACTGGTCGCGCGTGAAGGCGACGACCTTCAAGCCCACGCTCATGCACTCCGCGCGGCAGCACGCGAACGAGGTCTCCTCGACCAGCCACGTCCTGCGGCACGCGGAACTCCTCCTCACGGATCCCGCGCAGCGCGCGAAACTGAACGACGTGAACGTCATCATCCACCCGTTCACGAACCCCGACGGCGCCCAGCTCGCCTACGACCTGTACCGGATCACGCCGGACTTCATCCTGCACGCCGGCTACCTGGCGTCGCTGGGAATCGACGTGATGACGGGGTCGCGCGACGATCACCCCATCTACCCGGAGGCGCCCGTCAGAAACCGGCTGTGGGGCCGCTGGCTGCCCGACATCTTCCTGAACCCGCACGGGTACCCCTCTCACCAGGTCGTGCAGCTGTTCAGCGAATACTCGGGTCTCGTGCGGCGGGGGCGCGTGACGGAGCGCAACTGGGGTCTGAACAAGGGCTGGTTCATGCCGGGGTTCGGCTACGTCGACAGTCCCGAATACCCCCGGCACCGCGACGCGGCGTTCGAGATCCGCGACTACATCACGCGCGGGATCAACTCGAACCGCGACGTGTTCGAGATGAACCAGCGCAACTATGCGCGCTACCGCCGCTACGGAGCCGCCTACGATCCGGATGTGTTCCGGCTCCCGATGTCCGACAGCGTGCTCATCGAGATGCCGTTGCGGGGATCGAGCGGCGAGTCGCGGTTCGGATACGACCCCCGCATCACGATCTGGTCCGGCACGACGGAAGCCCCGGACGAGACGGCGTACGGCCCGTGGATGGAGCTGGTGGCCAAAGCCGGACTCTCGTGGAACGAGGCGCTGCTCGATTACCTGTACGAGGGAGAGCACGAAGTGAAGCGCTCCGGCTCCTCCTTCTTCGGCGGCGTGTCGCTGCGCATTAACCGACCCCGGCCTCCGGAGGACGACGAGGCGTCGGAGGAGGAGGCCACCACGACGGACAGCGGCGGCACATAACCTATACTTGCTCCGGCCCGGCTTCGGAATTCAGGTTGGGGCGTTCTCGCACCGTTCAACGCAGGGGAATCCCGATGCGCATATCGAACCACATCTCGAACCATCTTCCGACCAGCGCCCCGTGGAGAGCGATCCGCGGGTCGGTCCGGATGGCGGCGGTCGCGGTCATCCTCGGCGCCTCCAGCCTCGCGGGCCAGGAGGAGGGCGGCGAGGACGGAGAGGCCGAAGAGGCGGCGGCCGCGGCCAACACGACCCAGGGCGTGTTCAGCGAGGAACAGGCCACGCGCGGCGAAGACGTCTTCTGGAACATCTGCGCGGAATGTCACTTCGAGGAGGACTTCGGAGGGCCGTTCATCCAGTCGTGGGTCGGGGCGTCCGTAAAGGACCTCGTGGACGAGATCGTGGCCACGATGCCGGAGGACAATCCGGGCGGGCTGCCAGCCGAGCAGTACGTCGATGTCGTTGCCTACATGTTCAAGATCAACGGCATGCCGACCGGCGAAGACGAACTGACCGCCGATAATGTGGATGCGGTGGAGATCGAGGTCGACCTCGACCCCTGATTCGCCCTCTCCACCCGGGGAAGGAATGGTCGCCATGCGAAACCGGACGTCTTCCGTGATGCTCCTGGCTCTGCTGGGCCTGGCCGTGGTCGGGCTCCGGGCGCGTCCCGCGAGCGCACAGGTGCCGAAGGTCACCGCCGGCGAGGTGGTCGACCGCGAGACCCTGAAGGGGTTCGTGACCTGGGCGACAGCCGTCTCCGCCGCCATCACCGACATCAACGAAGGGTCCCGACTCATCCAGGCGGTGAGAACGGAGGGCAGCGACTACAACGTGGGGAACATGTACCTGATCTTCATGACCCCCGATGGACAGGTGTTCATCCACGGCGAAGACCCCCACATGGATGGCACGAACGTCTTCGATGTGGCGGACGAGAACGGGACCAGGGTCGTCCAGCAGCTGCTCGCCGCCGGCGCGGCCGGGGGCGGTTTCGTGGAGTGGTGCTGGGACGACCCGCAGGATCCGGACGACGCCCGCTGCAAGGACAGCTACGCCCTTCAGTACCATTCCCAGGTGGCGGGAACGGATCTGGTCGTGGTCGGAGGGTACTACCAGGACCTGTCGGGCGCCGGGCAGCCGCTCCCTTCCGTCCCGCTTCCGGAGGTCACCGCCGCCGACGTGGTGGATCGGGAGAGCCTCAGGCAGTTCGTGCATGGCTCTCTCGACTGGCTGATCGAGCTCGTCGGGCAAGTCGGGTTCGAGCGCGCGACCGAATGGAAGGCCTTGATGCGGGAGGAGGGCGGCCCGTTCAAGTCCGGCCCGATCTATCTGTTCGTTCTCACTCCCGAGGGTTATGCGATCTTTCACGGCGCCGACCCCTGGCGTGAAGGCCGGACGGCTATCGACAACACGGACTCCCGGGGGAAGCCGTTCGTCAGGGAAGTCATCGCCGCCGCCCAGGGGGGCGGGGGGTTCGTCGAGTATTTCTGGGACGATCCGACGATACAGGGGGATGAGGATACGGGAACCCCCAAGGTGAGTTACGCTGTCTCCTTCAAGAGCGACCTCCCCATCTACCAGGGCGTCGAGTTCATCGTGGGTGCGGGTTTCTATCGGAACTTCTCCACCGCCGAGGCGGAGATGGCCGCGGCCGACTGGCTCAACCGGTTCGGCCGTTCGGTGGCGAGCCAGGCCATGGAGATGATCGGCAACCGCGTGTTGCAGGCGTCCGATGGACCCGATCAGGTGACGGTCGGCGGGCGCACGGTCGACCTCGCCGCGCTGCGAGGGCGGGGCGGTGTGTTCGGCGGTCTCAACGCCCTCGCGCCCGCAGCTTCCCGCACGGGCGGTATGGCGCCGACGTCGTTCCTCCCGACATCCGTGGGCGGACTCCTCGGCGAGACCTCCTTCCGGATCTCACCCGGGCAGGATGCGGGGGGCGGCGGCGACTATTCGCTCTGGGGCGCGGGAGAGTTGACGCGCTTCTCGGCCCGCGAGGGCGGTGGGTCCGGTCGCGGCGAAATCGTCACCGCCGCGCTTGGCGCCGACTACAGGCTCGGATCGGTACTCGCCGGGCTCGCCGTGTCCCACAGTCTGGGGTCGGGCGGATTCGATCTGGGACGGGCCGGGGATGATGACGCGGGCGATGTGTCGACAAACCTGACCAGCGCCTTCCCCTACGCACGGCTCGCACTCAGCGACCGCCTCTCCCTCTGGGGCGCACTCGGATACGGGTTCGGCCGCCTCGACATCTCCGGAAGCGGAGAACAGGAGCCCTCCAGCGACATCTCAATGCGCATGGTGGGACTGGGGGCGCAGGGTGACCTGATGGGGGCCGGTGATCCGGCCGACTTCAAGCTCTCGCTGCGGGCGGATGGCTTTGTCGCGCAGGTGAACTCCGAGGAGGTCGAGGGTCGGAGCGAACTCACGACCGACGTGAGTCGCGCGCGCGTGATGCTCGACGCCTCGAGGGGCTACACGCTCTCGTCGGGAGAGATGATCCAGCCGAACCTGCGGGTCGGCATGAGACGCGACGGGGGCGATGTGGACACCGGCTTCGGGATGGAGCTGGGGGGCGGTCTCGCCTTCCTCGACCTGGAGCGGGGTCTCACGATCTCCGTGCACGGGCGCAAGCTCGTGGCGCACGAACAGAGCCAATACGAGGAGTGGGGCCTCGGCGGATCCATCACCCTGAACCCGCAGGGAGCGGGACGGGGGCTGTCGCTCCGCGCGAGTCCTTCCTGGGGGTCGACGGCGAGCGGCCTGGCCCAGCTCTGGGCGCAGGGCGCGACCGGCCTGACGCCGAACGGGTACGGCTACGGTCTCGGCAGCCGCCGGCTGGATGCGGAGATCGGATACGGCGTTGACGCGCTGGCGGGCCGGGGCACCTTCACGCCGTACGCTAGACTGGTCCTGTCGGAGCAGCCGGGCGCGGGGCACTTCGGCGCGGGTCGGTCCCCGGGTCCGTTCGCGCTGATGCCGCTCCACGCATCGGGGCGGAGCCTGTATGGCTACCACATGGGCGGGCGTCTCAACGTCGGCTCGGGCCTCTGGCTCAACGTCGAGGGAGGCCGCAACGACTACGGCGCGGGTTCGGGTCCGGCGAACAGCGTGACCCTCAACCTCGCCATGAACTGGTAGGAGACGTGGTCAGGGGCCGGCCGCCCATCCCCGGGCGGCCGACCCCGCTGGTCGCCCGAGTCGTGAAGCCACCTACGGATTCCTACACCGCCCTGGACTCCCTCGCCGGGATCCGCTCCGGAATCCGCCGCTGCCTCGAACGAGCCGCCGACGCTGACCGGCTGGGCGTTTCCGCCCCCGACATCTCGGCGTGGAGCGTCCAGGATCACTTGGAGCACCTGCTGCTCTCCGACCGGATCGTGCTGGATTGGGTCGTAGAGGCGCTGGCCCGACCGAACCCGGCGACGAGGGAACAGTCCGCGCGTGAGATCGGCGTGACGCTCCTGGCGCACGGCTCGATCCCGCGCGGCCGGGGCCCGGCCCCCGACTTCACGCTGCCTGCTGGTCTGGAAGGCGCCGATCTTCGGGCGGGTTTCGAGGCGCTAAGCGGGCTCGCGACGGATCTCGAACCGCGACTGGCGGAACTGGACGCGTGCCGGCTCACGCTCCCGCATCACGTGCTCGGCCATTTCACGCCCGCCGAGTGGCTACGCTTCCTCCACCTCCACCACCGCCATCACGAAGCGATCATCCGCGATATCCTCGCCGCCTGACGGAAGAGCCCGTCGGTCACGCCTGGGCTCTTCCCGCGCGGACTCTGCGGATAGCGGCGGCACCCTCCAGCAGGAGCCAGATCTCGAGGATGAAGATCGCGGCTCCGATCACGAGCAGCAGCCACTGGTTCGTGCCGAAGAAGCGGTCGAGGTTGATGACCATCGCCCACGTCGTCATCAGCAGCAGGAAGCCCATCGGGATCATCGTCACCCAGAAGGGGCGCCCCTGCCGCATCAGGAAGAGCGACACGATGAGGAGCGTGAGGCCGGCCAGGAGCTGGTTCGTCGTGCCGAACAGCGGCCAGATCATCATGCCGCCGGCGCCGCGGTCCGCGGAGAGCGCCAGGACCGCGCAACTGATAACGGCGATCGCGGTCGCCACCCAGCGGTTCTGGATCGCCTTCACGTTGTACTCGACGCCGAGTTCGCTGATGATGTAGCGCTGCAGCCGGATGGCGGTATCCAGCGTCGTCGCCGCGAAGCTGATCACGACGACGGAGGCGAAGATCACCGCCACGCTCTCGGGGATCCCGATACCGGCCGCAAGCACGCCCACGCCGTTGACGAACGCGGTCGTGGCGCCGGCCGTTGCCGCCTCGAAGCTGCTGTAGTGCTCCTGCCAGAGGACAAGACCCTGCGCCGCCCCCACGTCCCGGCTGAGGTAGATCGCGAAGCCGGCCGTACACGCGATGATCGAGGTGAGGGCGAGCGTTCCCTCCCCGATCGCCCCGCCGTAGCCCACGTAGCGCGCGTCCGTCTCCTTCCCCAACTGCTTGGATGAGGTGCCCGAGGCGACGAGGCCGTGGAAGCCGCTGATCGCCCCGCAAGCGATCGTGATGAAGAGGAGCGGCAGCCAGCCCGGCGTGTCGGCGGGCAGTTCCGTGTTCACCGTGGGCGCCACGACCTCCGGGTTCACCACGAGCACGGCGAGGCTGATGATCCCGAGCGCGACGAAGAGCTGGTGCCCGTTCACGTAGTCGCGCGGCTGCAGGAGCAGCCACACGGGGAGGACCGAGGCGACGAAGGTGTAGGAGAAGAGGATAGCGATCCATCCCACGCGGCGCCCATCGGCCGCTGCCGCCTCTCCCGCCGCGGCCACATCGCCTTCCGCCGCGGCGAGTTGCGCCTCGGTCGGGCTGAAGCCGATGAAGTCGGGCAGCGTGAAGGGCATGTCCTGCCCGAACCAGATGAGCACGTACAGCGTTGCCAGCGCCCCCAGCGACGGAATGAGGATCCCCGTCCCCGTGCGGTAGATGAGGAAGCCGACGATGAGCGCGATGACGAGCGAGCCCCACACCGGAACCACGGCGCCGGGGTTCGCCATGAACAGGTTCGCGATGATCACGGCGAAGACCGCGTTCACCATCAGGAGCAGAAAAAAGATGATGAGGAGGAAGAGGACGCGGGCGCGCTGGCCGAGGATCGACTCCGTGAGCGTCCCGATCGACCGTCCCTTGTGGCGGGTCGAGATCCACAGCGCGCTGAAGTCGTGCACCGCCCCGGCGAAGACCGTCCCGAGCACGACCCACAGGAACGCGGGCAGCCAGCCCCAGATGACGGCGATCGCGGGTCCCACGATGGGCGCCGCCCCCGCCACCGACGTGAAGTGGTGCCCGAAGAGCACATGCTTGTTCGTCGGCACGTAGTCTACGCCGTCCTTGAACTCGTGCGCGGGCGTGACGAAGTCGGGGTCGAGCTTGAAGATCTTGCCGGCGATGAAGCGCGAGTAGATGAGAACTCCGGTCAGGAACGCCGAGAGACCAATCACCAGCAGGACGATCGCGCTCATCGTGTTACCTCCCAGCAGTCCGTTTCAGGCATCGACTAGCGTTCTACGGGAATCCGCCTCAGAGCGTCCACCCCCACCGGATCGGAGTCGAGGAGGGCGACGCGGAGGACGGGCCAATCTCCGAGAGACTGCGAGATCCTCGCAAGATAGGCGGCCTGACGTTCCCGCCGCGCGGCGAGGAACGGATCGTCGCCCGCGCCGGCGGCCGGCGCCGGGAGCACCTGGTTCACGACGATGGCCCCTACCGGGACGTCGTGTTTCGCGAGGGCCTCGACCGCCTTCTCCGTTTCCCAGATCGGCAGGCGCTCGGGAATCACGACGAAGACGAACGCGGTCCGCCGGCGGTCGGTCAGGATTCGCCGCGCCGCGCGGAAGCGGTCGCGCCGCGCCTCCAGCGCCCCGAGCAGAGGGTCGTTCTCCGGCGTCGGGACCTCCTCGGAGCCCGCGACGTTCTTCCACATCTGCGCCAAAGCACCGATCTTCTTGCGCCGCTGGATGAGTCCGCTGATCCACGTCGCCATCAACTCGGGGAGAGAGAGAAGCCGGAGCGTCTGTCCCGTCGGGGCGGTGTCGAAGACGACCCGGTCGTAGTCGCCGCCCTCGTCCTCGAGGATGCGGGTGAAACGGTCGAAGAGGGCAGACTCCGCGGCGCCGGGGGAGACGCGGGCGATGTCGATCTGCCGGTAGACCTCGCCCAGGAGGCGGGGCGGGGCCGCGGACGCGACGCGCTCCTTGACCGCGTCGATGTAGCGGTCGGCCTCGCGCTCCGGGTCCACCTCCATGGCCCAGCAGCCGTCGGCGACCCGCCGCGGCCGGTCTCCCAGCTCAGCCTGAAGCACGTCCGCGGTGGAGTGCGCCGGGTCCGTGGACACGAGGAGCGTCCGGTGCCCCCGCGCCGCCATGTCGAGCGCGGCGGCCGCCGCCATCGTGGTCTTCCCCACCCCACCCTTGCCGCCGAAGAAAAGGACGGGCCGGTCGGGGAACGGCAGCGGGGCCCGCGTACGCCCGCGCGGTGCCGCCCCGGACGGCGTCGCGGCCCGCCGCGAACCCTCGTTGCTCAGCAACAGCGGAAGCCGCCTTCGGGCCCGCGCTCCATTCCGACCCGGACGTGCCACTCGTGAAATTCCTCGATGAGCGACGGATACAGTTCGAGCATGTAGAACTGGACCGGGTTCGGCACGCCGAGGAGATCCGAGAACCCCATCAGCATGAACGCGTCGTGCTGCCGCAGGTACTCGCGGTGGATCGTCGCGCGGTAGGGGGCGATGTACAGCCCCTCGTACACCTCGCGCGCCTCCCGCAGCCAGCGGCGCCAGCGCGGTGTCGGCGTTGTCACAACCATGACGGGTCCTTTGATCCGGGTTCCGATTTGAGTCGCAAGACGGAAGAAGCGACTCCGAAATCGCACGGTGCAGCACTGCGCGTCAAGGCACGGCCGAAAAACGGTTTGGGATCGAGCTCAGCTTCCGTTACGGCCAGTGAGTCGGCGCTCTTCCCAGGCGCGGACGCGGGGGATCGCGGCGTCGAAGATGCGCTCGTAGTTGAGCCGTTCGACCTGAGCCCGGACCGCGGGGTCGAGGCGCTGCCACAGCGGCGCATACACCGCATGGTTACGCACATAGGCGTCCCAGTCGGTGGGCGCGACGGCGTCGGTGCCGAAGAGGAACCGCGTCGGGTGGCGTTCGATGAGCGCGGTCCAGGCCTTGAGGCTCGCCTCGTCGCGCACGACGTACTTCGCCACCTCGTCCCACGAGATGTCGAGAGCGATGTGGTCGTAGAGGGGGTCGGCGAGCATGCGGTCGAGCCCGGCGACATGCCCCTCAGCGGGGGCGATGAAGCGGCCGAGGCCGGTGTGCGCCCAGATGATCGTCGCGTCCGGGTGGTCGGCGAACAGCTCCAGCAACTCGGCGGCGAAGTCCGGCGGATCGCCCGGGCGAACGTTGTCGATGTCGCAGTGGAGGATGACGACGAGCCCGATCTCCGCGGCGGTGTCGAGGATGCGGTCCAGGGCGGGGTTGCGGAGGCTCGCCGCGTGGCCGGACACCTTCGACGACACGAACTCCTTGTGGATGCTGAACTCGCCGATGCCCGCGAACACGCCGGGGAAGGTGAGCAGGACGCGCTCGATGTGGTCCGCGGAGTACATGTCCGTCGGATTGAAGCCCGTGATCATCGGATCGACCCGGCCGCGCTCCGCCTCGGGCAGCGACAGGTACTCGCGGGCGATGACCGCGTCCACGAACGAGTAGTAGTACAGGTCCGCGTTCGACCGCAGGTAGTAGTCCGGTGCCCGGTCTCCCGACAGGAAGTAGTCCCACTTCTGCTGCAGCGGGATGCCGAACATGGCCACGCGTCCCACCCGCCCGTCCGTCATCTCCAAGAACTCCCGCGCCGCCGGGCCGCGCTGGACGTAGTTCAGGAGATGAAAGTGGGAATCGTTGAAGAGCACCGTCCCGGACGCCGTTTCCGCGGTCGTCGCCGCCATCGGGGCGCCCGTTTCGACGAAAGGCGTCGCGGGCGCGACGGGAGAGGGGGTGGCGGGCGCAGCGGACGGCGATGCGATCGCCGCCGACGGCATCGCTTCCGGACCGCGGCCCGTCGCGCAGGCGGCGAAGAGCGCCATCGCCAATACACCCGCCGCGGGGATCCGCCGGCGCGGTGTCACCAGGCTACCGCGGCGCTGTTGTTGCGGTTGTGGGATGCGGCGCGCAGCGCCCCCGTGTCGGGATCGCGCTGGATCGCGACCCACAACCCTTCGCCGCCGAAGCGGGCCTCCAGGGGGTAGATCTCCTCGTACGCGTACCCGGTCCCGTCGAGAACCTCCGGCGGGAACCTCCCGCCCGGCACACGGAACGTGAGGGCTCCGGTCGACGGGTCCGAGTTCGGCATGAAGAAATCGGGCGTATCGATCGCCTCGTCCACCGTCATCCTGAAGCGCATAAAATTCAGCAACCCCTGGAAGGTCCGGTGGTGGAGGCCGGATCCCATCGAGGCGAAGCCGAGCACGGGCCGCCCGTCGCGGAACAGGATTCCCGTCTGAGTGGGCGCCGGCAGCCGCGACCCCGGTTCGAGCCGGGCGATCTGCGCCTGCTGGAAGGAGGCGGGGTCGCCGATCGTGATCCCGTCCACGACGATCGCCGTCTTGCCCCACAGGACCGCGTTGATGCTGTGCGTGATCGCGGCGATGTTGCCTTCGCCGTCGATGGCAACCACGTCATCGGAGTGGCCGGGGCCGCGCGGCACCCAGGTGCCGAACGGCAGCCCGGCCTGCATGACGTTCCAGAGCCGGTCAGCGTGATCCGGCGTGACGCGCGCCTCCGGCGTGAACTCGCCGCCGACGATCGACGCGGCCACCTCTGGCGGTACGAAACCGAGCAGCGAGGCGCGGGTCACGTCGAGCGCGGTCCGCAGGGCCTCCGGCGATTCCGTCCAGTGGCCCGCGTCGAGCAGCCCGGAAGCCGCCGCGAGCCGCTGCGCCTCGATCATCGTCACGCCGCCACCGTTCGGGGGAGGGTTCGTGTACAGCTCCCAGCCCTCCCCAAGGTCCGCCACGAGCGGCTCGTCCCAGATGACCTTGTAGGCCGCGAGGTCCTCGACGGTCATCCGACCCCCGTCGGCCTGGATCGCGGCCGCCGCCTTCTCGGCCCACGGCCCGCCGTACATGTAGCCGGTCCCCTGCTCGGCCACCGCGCGCAGCGTCGCCGCCAGCGCGGGCTGGCGCAGGACGTCCCCCTCGACGTACGGAGAGCCATCCCCCCTCAGGAACGTCGCCTTCGTCTCCGGAAGTCGCGCGAGATCCGCGGCCCGCCCCTCCCAGTAGCCCTCCACCTTCTTCGAGATGGGGAAGCCCTGCTCGGCGACGTGGATCGAGGGCTTGAAGATCTCCGCCCACGGGAGCCGTCCGAAACGCTCATGCGCCGCCCCGACCCCCTTCATGAACCCACCCACGAGCGCCGTGCGCCCGCTGACCTCGGTCCCGTACATCCCGTCGGGAGACGACAGATCGATGCCGCCGGGGATGTTCGCGGGATCGTACTCGCCGAGCACCGTGTTCCACTCGGCGTTCATCGTGAAGACCCGGTCCGTGCCCGCGTCGTAGTAGACGAGCGACAGGATGCCGAAGTAGCTGATCGGCGCGCCCGCGGTGAGCGCGACCTGCATGAGCGAGGTCGTCATCGCGGCGTCGATCGCGTTCCCTCCTTGCTTCAGCGCCTCCAGTCCGGCGCGCGCCGCGAGCCCGTTGTAGGCGACGGTGACCGCTCCGTTCTCGCCGGTGGCGACGCCGGCCTCCGTCCGGTCCACGAGTTGCGCCTCCATGAACCGCTCGTAGTCGGCGGCCCAGCGCTCCGGCGAGAGATCCGGCTCCGCCTGGCACGCCGCCAGCACCAGGACGACGGCGAGGCGCGCGAACGGGCGGCCACGTACGGATCGGCCCGCCGAGCGGCGCGCGGAACGACTCGCGGCCGGGCTCATTGGTCGGACGTCGCGGACGGACGAAGCCACTGTTCCCACCATTCGAGTTGGACCCACATCCGGTGCACCATGCGCCACGGGGTCCATCCCCCGTGGTAGGAGTCGGGATAGCGCACGAACTTCGCGGGCACCTGCTGCTTCCGCAGCGCCACGTACATCTGCTCGGCCTCCTCGATCGGCACCCGGTGGTCCGATTCCCCGTGGACGAAGAGGGTCGGCGTCGTCACGCCCTTCGCGTGGATGATGGGGGAGGAACGCAGCAGGTTCTCCAGACCTCGCTCCTCCCACGGCGGCCCATAGAACTCGCTCTCCTTCGTGCGGGGGATGTCCGCGACGGCGTAGTCGCTGACCCAGTTGGAGATCGAAGCCCCGGCGATGGCGGCGGCGAAGCGATCCGTCTGCGTGATGACCCAGTTCGTGAGGTATCCCCCGTAGGAATACCCGGTCACGCCCATGCGCGCGGTGTCGATGTCGTACGTCTCGATCGCGTGGTCGACACCCGCCATCACGTCGTCGTAGTCGTTGAAGCCCCAGCCGCCCCAGGTCCCCCAGCGGAAGTCCTCGCCGTATCCGGTCGAGGCCCGCGGGTTGGTGAACAGGACCATGTAGCCCTGCGCCGCGAGGAGCTGCTGGTCGAACGAGAACGTGTTGCCGTAGGCGCCGTGCGGTCCGCCGTGCATCTGCAGGACCAGCGGGAATCCGCCCTGCCCGGCGGCGTACCCGCGCCCCGGCAGCATCCACCCTTCGACCTCCGTCCCATCCGGACTCCGGAACGAGAGCCGTTCCGGGCTCGACAGTGCGATCTCGGCGAGCAGGTCGCGATTCACCTCGCTCAGCCGCACCTCGTCATCCGCGTCCGCCCCCACGTCCGCGACCCAGACATCCCCCGGTTCCGTCGGCGCCGTGGCTCGGAACGCGACGCGCGAGAAATCCCCCGAGAAGGAGAAGCTCCCGAGCCGGCGGTCCCCCGCCGTCACCTGCTCGACCGCCCCCCCTCCCTCGGCGACGCGGAAGAGGTGCGTGTTGCCGCGAATCCCGGCGGAGAAGTAGACGTGCCCGCCGTCCGCGCTCACGGTGGGTCCGCCGGGGATGAGGTCCCACTCCGCAGTGAGGTTGCGGAGCCGCGTCCCGCTCTCCGCGTCGAATACGAACAGGTCGTTCGGCGCCCCGCGGTCGCGCGCCTCCGCGATGATGATGTCGAGGCCTTCGTTGCCCCGGACCACGAGCCGCGCGCCGTCGGCGGACCACGCGGGGGAGGAGTAGTTGTATCCGTCGTCCGTGAGCCGGTTCACGTCGCCATCGAGGTCGACGACCCAGAGATCCGACCGCTCGTACGAGTGTTCATCGCGCTGGTGCGCGTCCGCGGTGAACGCGAGCCGTCGGCCGTCGGGACTCCAGGCGAGCCCGGAGGCGTCGAAGCCGAGTTCCGTGAGCCGCCGCGCTTCTCCCCCCTCCGCCGACAGCAGGTAGACCTCGCGGGGAGGCGTCGCGTTCGGGTCGCGCGGATCCGGGAGATAGCCGCGCCGGTCGAAGCGGTAGTTCATCCAGTCGTACTCGCGTCCGTCGAAGCGCTCGACCGTGCGGCGCTCGAAGTCGGAGGCGTAGGACGGCTCCGGTGGCGGCCCGGGCGGCGTGGGCCGGGTGAAGGCGATCCAGCGGCCGTCCGGGCTGAAGACGGGAGAACCGCCGAGTCCCTCGAGTTGAAACGCCTCCCCCGCCGGCCGGTCCATGCGGAGGAACCACGTGCTCCCGGCGCCCGACCCGCCCGGGTCCGGCCGGTTCGACGTGAAGACGAGGTGGCGCCCATCCGGCGTCCAGCGGGGCGAGGAGGCGCTGAAGCTCGGGCTCGTCACCCGCGTGGCCTCCCCGGAGCCGTCGGCGTTCGCCAGCCGGATCTCGCTGTGGCGGCGGTTCTCCTCCTCGAGGACCGTCGTCACGACGTAGGCCACGCGCGAACCATCGGGCGAGAGGGCCGGGCTCCCCGCGTCCTTCAACCGGTAGTAGTCCGCGAGTTCGAGCGGCCGTCCCTCCTGCGAGGCGAGCGGGGCCGGTACGACGGCGCTGTGGACGCTGAAGGCCGCGACCGACGAGAACAGGGACGAGAAGCGAACGCGCATCGCGAGCCTCCTGGAGCGGATCCGGCTGCCTAGCGAGGCAGCCGGTAGGCGAGAAGAAGGTTTCCGGGCATTTGGCCGAAAAGATCGTATCCCGAGTTGACGAGGACGTAGCCGCGCGCGACGACGGGTCCGGGGCCGTCGAGGGCGCCGCCCCGGCCCGGCACGCCGTTTACGGTCTCGAACTCGCGCGCAGTGTCGATATCCCAGAGAACGGAGCCGTCCTCCGTCGAGAAGGCGCGCAGGTGGCCGTCCAGGCTCCCGGCAAGCACCGCCCCTTCGATCGCGGTGGGTGCCGCGGAGAAGAAGGGCATGCAACCCGCGCGGCCCGCGCACACGGACGGATCGGGGGGAGCGTGCCAGAGGACTTCTCCGCCGGCGAGTTCCAGGGCGTAGACGCCGGGGGTGGGCGGCTCCTCCGCGTTCATCTGCGTGGGGGCACCGGAACGCGGGTCCGAGATGATCGCGAACGGGTTGTCGACGTTCGGCACGTAGGCCCGACGTCCGTCGGACGTGAGACCCCAGTGGATGCCACCGAGCGAGCTCCCCCTCCCGACCCGGCGCGCCCACACGAGTTCGCCTTCCGAGTCGGGATCCAGGGCCCACACCATGCCGGATTTCTGCCCGGCGATGAGGAGCTGGGAGCCGTCCTCGGCGGTGACGATGATCGGAGCCATCCCGAAGTCGTGGTCCGGCCCCGTCGGCGCGGGACAGTTCTGGAAGCGGGGCGAAAGGCAGGACATGTTCCAGGCGTCGTCGGCGCGCCCCTGGAAGGTCCAGCGGCCCTCGCCCGTCTCCATGTCGAGCGCGGTGATCGCGTCGCTCCCGCCCGTCGTCGGCCGCGTGTAGTTCTCGCCGGTCCCGATGTAAAGGAGGCCTCGCGCGGCGTCGACCGTCGGGCTCGACCACACGGGCGCCCCGGAGGGCGCGAAGAGCCGGGTCCCGGCCTCGTTCTCTCCCGTGTGTCGCGGTTCCTCGGCCACGGTCCGGAACTCCCAGAGCGGTTCGCCCGTCTCCGCCGAGAAGGCGGCGACGCCTCCGCTGGATGTGCAGCACTCGTAGGTCGGGTCGCCGGCGCTGATGATCTCCATCGAGGAGAGGGGGACGAAGACGCGGCCCTCGTGGACGGTCGCGCTCCCCGTGACGACGTGATCCGGGTGGGTCCCGGCCGCGGCCCGCCAGTGGAGGGCGCCGGTCGTCGCGTCGATCGCGTACACGTTCGTGGCGAAGTCGGCGAAGAAGGCGGACTGCCCGCCGTCGGGGCCGTCGCCGATCGCGATCGCGCCGCGCACCGCCGCGTCGCCCGAGAACACCCAGTGCACGCAACCGCTCTCCAGGTCGATGGAATACACCTCGCCGTACGCCGAGCCGACGATGATCCGGTCGTCGATCACCGCCGGTTTCGAGCGCACCTCGCTCACGTCCGGGAAGCCGAAGGCCCAGGCGAGTTCGAGGTTCGGCAGGTCCGCAGCCGCGAATCCCGCGCGGGCCGCATCCGCGAAGCCCGTCTCGCCGCCGCCGCCGCCCCAGCCCGACCAGTGCACGACGCCCTCCGCCCGCGGCGAGCTCGCGCAGAAGGCGGAGGATGGGAGGCGGGTCTCGACCAGCGTCCGGCCGGTGAGCCACTCCGCCACGGCGCGGCGCTCGTCGGGTGTGAGATCCTCGCCGTGTCGGCGCATGCGGCCGCCCTCCAGCGAACTGAGGACCGCCCGGGGCGTCATCGCGCCGAGCGTGGTGAGGCCCGGGGCGCGCACCGTGCGCTGCCCGGAATGACACTCCGCGCACGAGGCGGCGTACACGCGCATGCCGGGACTGTCATCCATGAGGGGCGGATCGAGCAGCCCCCGCGCCGGCTCCTGGGCGACGGCCGGCCCGGCTCCGACAGTCAGAGCAATGCCGGCCAGTACGCCGGTGAAAGCAGCGGCAACAATGCGCATCGGGCGTTTCTCCGGAACGGGGTCGAGAGAACCCGTGGAACATAGGCCCTCACGTTCCGTTGCGGCACGGCGCGCCGGCGGCGGCGGTTGGGGCGAGCGGCTAGCGGCGGATGGGGCGCGCCGCCCCGATCACGCGGTGCACGATGAGATCGGCCACCGCGTCGGCCTGTATCCCATCGTGGTCGCCGGTGCCGCGCCAGTGGGTCTGGGCCACGACGACGAGTTGCCGATCCGGCACGACCCACACGAACTGGCCGCCGTAGCCCCACAGCACGAACGCGGACACGTCGCCGCCGCCCTGGCGGTCGCTCCACGTCTGATAGCCGTACCCCGCGTCGCGCAGGACGTAGCCGATCTCGCCCACCTCGACGAGCCGCCCGATCTGTGCCTCCACCCACATCCGGGACACGATCTGCCCAGAGCCGGAACGTCCGCCCTGCAGCAGGAGCTGGCCGACCTTCGCGGCGTCCCGGGGACGGAGCGCCAGCGCGGCGCCGCCCACGATCACGCTGTCCTGCATCACCGGCCAGCGCTTGTTCCCGATCCCGAGCGGGTCCAACAACTCCCGCTCGGCGAACTCGAGCGCACTGCCCTCGACGACGTTCTCCACGATCACCGTGAGCAGGTGCGACCCGCCGGTGTTGTAGATGAACCGCCCGCCCGGCGGGGCAACGATGGGCAGGTCGAGGACGTATCCGACGGGCCGGCCGGAACGGACCCACGGGCCGAAGTCCTCCTCGTCGGACCACTGCATGCCGCTCGTCATCGTGAGGAGATCGCGCACGCGGATGCCGCCATGCTCGGACCGCAGCGACGGATGCCCCAGCCGGTCCGTCATCAGATCCTCCGGATCCAGAAGTCCGCGGTCCGAGGCGAGGCCGACGAGCAGCGCCGTGACCGTCTTCGTGACGGACCGCATGTCGAAGGCCGAATCCCGGTGCATGCCGCCGAAGTACGCCTCCTCGACGAGCCGCCCGTTCCGGACCGCGACGAGGGCCCGGATGTTCGGCACGGCGCCCGCCGCGTCCTCGAATGCACTCCCCAGCAGCTCCGGATCGAATCCCTCCGCTTCGGGCGTCGACATCGCCCACGCTCGCGAAAGATCGATCGGCGCGGGCACCGGATCGGGTCCGGCCCCGGGATCCTCCGGAACCGCCGGCGCAACCGGGTCGCCGCACGCTGCCAGCGCCGCCAGCGCTCCGAGCGTCGCCGCCTGGAAGGCTTCGCCCGGGCAGGCGGCCCGCACCCTCCCACCTCGCCCTCGCGAGGCCTGCCTACTCGTGGCGCCTCCGCCGGAACGGCATTGAGAGCATCCCGCGCAGCGTCCCCCATTCCGAGCGGTCCACGTTCTCGAGCCCGAGGCGGATCTCGCGCGGCTCGCATCGGAGCCGGAAGCTCCCGAAGGCCCGGTCCCAGAACGAGAAGATGCTCGAGTAGTTCGAGTCGGTCTCGGGCTGGTAGTCGGAATGATGGACCCAGTGAATCCACGGGGTGACAATGAGCCAGCGCAGGCATCGGTCCACCCGGTCGGGCAATCGCACGTTGCTGTGGTGGAAGAGGATGATCGGGAGGAGGATCGCCTCGTAGACCAGGAGTTCGGCCACCGTCACCCCGAGGAGGGGAAGTACGGCGAGCCGCGCGATCGAGGAGAGCACGATCTCCCCCGTGTGGAAGCGGAGACCCGACGTGGCGTCCAGTTCCGCATCTGAGTGGTGGACCTGGTGGAAGCGCCACAGGAACCGGACCCGGTGGTTCAGCCGGTGCCACAGGTACTGCCACGCATCGAAGATCACGACCGCGAGCCCGATCCTCGCCCACACCGGGAGTTCGAGCAGGTGAAGGAGGCCGAAATCGCGTTCCCTTGCCGCTTCGGTCACGAACAGCGTGGCCGCGGCGAAGATGACGGCCGCCACCGCCGCGTTCCCCACGCCGAGGGCGAGGTTCCGCGCTCCGTGCCCCGCCCTCGCGCTCCGACCCTCGAACATTGGGAGGACGCCCTCGACCAGCCACAGGATGGCGAGCGCGATGGCGGCTCCCGTCGCTTTCAGAGTGGTGGGATCATCGAACACGGGAGCGAACATAGCCCGGCGGGCCGGATTCCGGCACCGGCCGGCGACCCTCTATCGCGCCGGCGCGACCCCCTCCGCGACGCTCACCTCGGCCGCGCCGAAGAAGCCGAACGCGAACCGGGACGGGCGGTCCAGATTCGTGACGTTCCCGCGCACGTTCGCGGGCGGGATCGAGAAGGGGTTCGCCGACCCCAGCGCGTTCTGCTCGAAGAGCGCGTAGTAGTAGTCGTAGCCCAGCCTCGAGAGCGAGATCTGGCGGACCTCCGCGTGCTCGCCGGTCCCGATGGCGACCTCATCGTTCGGCTGAAAGCCGATGACGTCCTGCCCGTCGTACAGTTCGTCCCTGCTCACGAGGTTGATCGCGTTTCCGGGGTCCGGCGGGATCTCGTTCACGCCCTCCACGAGTTGTTCCCACAGGTAGTAGTTCGGGACTCCGGCCGGGTCCGCGAAGTCGATCGCCGCCCGATAGCCTTCATCGTCGATGAAGAGCGACTCCTCCTCGAACACGAAGTACAGCGAGTCGATCGGGGCCACCTCGCGCAGCAGAGCCGACGCCTCGTACACATCTCCCGCGTACTCGAGGAAGAGCGTGTACGTCTCGCCGACGCGCGCGACGAGATGTTCCGTCCCGTACAGGCCCGGCTCGATCTCCGGGAACGGGTAGGCGCGGCCGGCCCCATCGACGACCGTGACGATGGCCCCCGTCGCGGGCGGGGTCGGCCGGCTGTCGAAGAAGCCCGCCGTCGTCGACAGCCGGATTCGCTGCCTCCCGGTCGGCGCCTCCTTGAGGCGCTCGATCCGTCCCTCCACGACGAGTCTCGGCACCGGGTCGGGAATGTCGACGTCCACGACCCGTTCGCAGCCCGCCGCCGCAACGCACCCCGCCAACGCGAGCAGGCGGCCCGCCGTCGTCACCCGATGCCCGCCGCCGCCGCGCATCAGAAGTTCCACCGGTAGCTGATGCTCGGCACCAAGCCGAACACGGCGGTCTCCACCGCCTCGGTGACCGTGCGCGAATCCCGGTTCTGGCGGAAGGCGATGGCCTGCGCGTTGAAGCGGTTGTACACGTTGAAGAGCCCGAACTGGAGTTCTCCCCGCCCCCACCTCCTGGTGGCCGACACGTCCAGACGATGATAGTCCGGAAGGCGCCTGGCGTTCCGCGGCCCGTACTCTCCCAGGATCAGGCCCGCGAACTGATACCGCGCGACGGGGTACGTCGTCGGCAGTCCCGTGGCGAAGACGAAGTTCGCTCCCAGACTCCAGTCCTCGCCGAATCTGTACAGTCCCGTGAGCGCAAAGTCGTGCGTTCGGTCGTAGGGGGATGGATACCAGTCTCCGCCGTTGACCCCGGGATCCGCCGCCGTGAGTCCGGGCGTCCGCTGATCCGAGCGGGCGAGGGTATAGCTCGCCCATCCGGTGAGGCGTCCGCGGGTCTTCCTCAGGAGAAATTCCGCCCCGTACCCGCGCCCCTCGCCCGGCAGGAGAAGCGTTTCGAGGCGCCGGCTGAAGTAGATGTCCGCGCCATCCACGTAGTCGATCAGATGGCGCGCCCGCTTGTAGTAAACCTCTCCCGAAAGCGCGTAGCGCCCCCCGGCGAGCGTGGTGACGTAGCCGAGCGCAAACTGGTCGGCGACGTGCGGTTTCACGTACGGCCCCACGGGATCCCACAGATCGAGCGGAGTGGGAGAGTTCGTGTTCGTCACCAACCGCAGGTACTGCCGCGTGCGGGAGTAGCTCGCCTTGAGCGACGAGGCGTCGCTGAGCCCGAAGCGCACTCCGAGCCGCGGTTCGATCCCCCCGTAGGAGACGATCGTCTCGCCGTTTCCGTACCGCGTGCTGTCCACGATGGCGCCGGGCTCGTACCGGCCCAGTGCCGGGCGATAGACGACGGGCGCGTCGTTCTCGTAGTCGTAGATCGTCGCGCCACCGCGCCGGATGAACCCGCTCGCCCGCAGCCCGTAGCGGAGCCCCAGGCGTCCGATCTCCGTTTCGTGTTCGATGTACGCCTCGGGAGCGAGGCCCTTCCGGGACTCGAACTCGGTCGCGATGACCGCGGAGCCCTCGCCGGGAGCGATGTTCGCGGGCTGGATCTCGTAGCTGCGGAGCCCCAGTCCGAACTCCAGCCGGTCCGACGGGCTCAGGTCCCATGACTCGTCGACGGTCACGCTGAAGTTGCGGATCCCCGCGTCGAGCGAGGCGGATTTGGCGTTGAAGCTGTTCTGTATGTGATACTCGTAGTCGCTGTAGGTCACGGTCACGTGGGAGAAGACCGGGCCGAACACGTGGTTCCAGCGCACCGTGCCCGTCGCGTTCCCCCACGCGGCGGAGGCCTGGGCCCCGATCCGCAGCCGGTCGCGGCCGAAGTAGCCGGAGAGCATGACCTGGCCGGTGGCGCCGTAGCGGGCGTTCGCCTTCGCGTTGAGGTCGTAGAAGTAGGCGGTGCTCTCCTGGATCGAGGGGTCGCTCGACAGGCCCAGGAAGAGGTCCGCGTAGGTGCGGCGGCCCGCGACGAGCCAGGATCCCCGCCCGTCGAGGAGCGGCCCCTGGAGGCTCAGGCGGCTGGACAGGAGGCCGATCGTCGCCGCTCCCTCGAACTCGCGCGAGTTGCCCTCGCGCTGGTGAATCTCCAGCACGGAAGAGAGCCGGCCGCCGTAACGGGCCGGGATCCCGCCCTTGTAGAGCGTGACGTCCCCCACCGCGTCCGAGTTGAAGGTCGAGAAGAGGCCGATGGCGTGGGCCGGATTGAAGACCTCGGAATCGTCGAGGCGAATCTGGTTCTCGTCGCCCGCGCCCCCGCGCACGTTGATCGCTGTCGTCGCGTCGTTCGCCGTGCTGACTCCGGGATAGAGGGTCAGCGTGCGGACCGGATCCGCCTCGCCAAGTACGAGCGGGAGTTCGGAAAGGGAGGGGATGTCGAGCCGGACGACGCTCATGTCCACGCTCGCCGGGTCGAGGTCCGGAGGTTCCCGGTCGGCCGTCACCCTGAGTTCCGACACGACGACGGGCCTGAGGGGGAGCGCGAAGTCCAGCGACGTCGTCTCGTTGAGATCCACGACCTCGCTCACGGTCTCGTAGCCGAGGCTGGAGACGCGGATCGAGTACCGCGCGGGGGGCAACTCGATCGAGTAGAAGCCGAACCGGTTGGTCCCGATGACGAGGTCACGCTCCACGATGTCGAGCCGGGCGGCCCGGATGACCTCGTCGTTCTCCGCGACCCGCACATAGCCCGAGAGGCGTACCGCTTCGGGTTCCTGTGCGTGCGTTCCGCCGGCGCCGACCGCCGCCACGGCCCCCGTGAGGGACAGAATCGTCAGCGCTGCTCTTATCTCGAAGCGGATGAGGTCCTCCGCCTGAAGCCGAGGTCCTCGGCGGGGTTCAGTCGGGAAGCGTCAGGACCTGGCCCGGATAGATCCGGCTCCCGTTCAGGTTGTTCGCGGATCGGAGGCGCGTCACGGTCGTCTCGTGTCGACGGGCGATCTCCCAGAGCGAATCGCCCGCCCTCACCCGGTACCGCCCCCCGCCGGCGACGTATTGCTGCCCGCTGGCACGCGTGATTCGCTCGACGTAGGCAGCGTACTGCTGCGGGAAGAGCGCCACGTGGTAGTGGGGCGGGCGGCGCTCCAGGGAAACCTCGAGCACCCCCGAGCCCTCGAGCTGGAGCAGTACGCGCTCGAGCCACCCGCGGCACTTCGGGCCGGGGACGCGCAGGTCGAGCGCCATGCCGGTGGGGTGTACGGAGCGCGGGGAGGCGTTTAGCGGCTGCCGGTTCATCGGGCGCGTCAGGCTCGTGACCACGAGTCGCTCGCCGCACGCACGCCGGTACTGCGACGCAAGCCGGGATATGAACAGCCTCACTTCGGGCCGCGCGTAGGGAAACGAGATTTCGTGAAGCTCAAAGTCCGCCGTTGCGGTCACGGGGACGAGATAGCCGGCGTCGACGAAGCGCTGCACCTGTTCGGGCGTCGCGATGTAGGTGAAGTCGTGCTGACGGGCGACACGGTTCTGGCGATCCAGCGAACTCGTGGACCCGCGCAGACTCTGTCCCGAGATCTCGCCCGGCACGGCCACGGCCAGAAGAAACGGCAAGGTTGCCCAGGTTTTCACGATGCCTCCGCCCCGCTGATCCACCCCACCTGAACTGCACCCGAACCTGAAACATAAGCAAACGGGGCGTCGCCGTTCAACTTTTTTCCGATCATGGAGCGTGGTGGATCCCGAAGAACCGTTCCCGCCGGGCGAGGGCGCGGCGGAGCGCATCGGTGTCGGCACGGGCGAAACGGATGGGCGTGCCCGGCCGCGCCTGCGCGAAGGCGTCGAGCGCGATCGGGTCCACCGAGCCGAGCTTCGCGTAGCCGCCGATCGTCGGGCGATCCCGCATGAAAACGAGCGGCAGACCGTCGCCCGTGACCTGCACGGTCCCGTCCACGAGAGGCGTCGAGTCGAGGACGCGCGGGCCCGAACCCAGGGCGGGGCCGACCAGTCGGCCGGCGGTTCTGTCGCTCGCCGGATCGACGGTCCATTCGGCGTCGAACACCCGCTCACGATCCGCGTTCGAGAACTCGGCCCACTCGTAGCCGATGATCAGCGGCAGCGTCAGCGAGGCCGTGTTGGGCGGAACGAGTTCGCGGGGCACCCGCCGCACCGGACACGCGCGTTGAGGTTCGGCCCACCGAAGGGGTTCGCCCGCGCGCAGGGGCCGGCCGAGCAGCCCCGGCCATCCGTCGCGCACGACGGCCGACGCGGAGCCGAACGCCGTGGGGACATCGAGTCCGCCGGGGAACGCGACGAAGGCGCGCATGCCGGTCGCGCTGTAGCCGAGCCGGAGCACCTGGCCCGGTCGCGCCCGGACGGTGCGCCAGGCGCCCGTTTCGACGCCATCGAGCGTGGCGGCGCAGTCCGCCCCCGTCAGCGCCACGGCCGTCTCGACGGCGAAGCGCAGGGCGAAGCCGCCCAGGGTGATCTCGAGCGCGGCGGCCGCCGGCTCGTTGCCGAGGAGCCGGTTGGCCCAGAGGTACGCGCGCTGGTCCATGGCGCCCCCGGGAGCGAGTCCGGCCCGGCGGCCGGTCCGGCGGCCCAGATCCTGGATCGTGCAGAACGGGCCGGGACGGTCCACGACGCCGTGCGGGCTCATCCGCCCGCGGCCTCGTACTCGTCCCGGTCGATCGGGCGGAACTCGACCGAGCCTCCGGGTCGAAAGCGCGCGATCCGCTCGGCGGCATCCGCAAAGAACGCCTCGGGAACGCGGCCGATCAGACGCCAGCCCCCCGGCCCCGCCGCCGGATAGATGCCGGTGCGCCGGTCCGCGATCCCGACGGATCCCGTTTCGACCCGCGGACGGGGCGTCGTGAGGCGCGGCATCGCGATCCGCGCGTCCACGTCACCCATGTATGCGAACCCCGGTGCGAACCCGGTCGCGAGCACGGCGTACGTCGTGCCGCTGTGGAGCCGCGCCACCTCCGCTACGCCCACGCCCGCGTTCGCCGCCACGGCCTCGAGGTCGGGCGCGAGTTCCGGGTCATAGCACACAGGCAGCGACACGGGGTCGCCCGCGTCGATCCCGGGCGCCTCCGCGAGACATGCTTCAGCACCCGCGGCCAGCCTGGACTCGACATCCGTCGCGTTCCAGCTGTGGGGCGAGCCCTCGACGAGGAGCCGGTTGAAGGCCGGAATCGTCGTGCGAAGATCCGGCAGCGCCTCGCGCGCGAAGCGTTCGAGATCGAGGACCCGGGCGATCGCATCCCGGTCGGGCGCCACCGGAAGCGTGACCAGGGCGCTCACCGGCCCCGGGAAGGTGATCACCGGCGATCTACTTCTTCCGCGGCACGAGTTCGCGGATGCGGCGGAGCACCGCCGTCGCGGAGGGGTTGTCGCCGTGAACGCAGAGCGTCTCCGCCTCGACTGGAAGAGGACCCTCGGGCGTCTCCACGAATCCGTCGAGGAGATTCGCCACGTGGCCGGCGACGGCATCCGCGTCGGAGAGGACGGCCCCGTCGATCCCGCGCGCCTGGAGACGCCCGTCCGGCGCGTAGGCCCGATCGGCGAAGGCCTCGAATGCCAGCCTCAGCTCCGTGTGCTCCAACATCGCCTGGTGCCGCCGGCGCTCCGGCGTCGCCTGCAGGACGAAAGCGAGCGACGGGTCCAGGGCGGCCACGCCTTCCGCCAGCCGCGTGAGAAGCCGGTCATCCTTCATCATGGCGAGGTACAGCGCTCCGTGGGGCTTCACGTGCCGAAGCCGGACGCCCATCGCCGACGCGACGCCCTGCAGCGCCCCGATCTGCGCCTGTATCTCAAGCACCATCGAGTCGAGCGGCCAGTCCAACCGCAGGCGCCCGAAGTTCCGTCGGTCGGGATAGCCCGGGTGCGCCCCCGCCTGCACGCCGTGCGCGGCCGCCAGCTCGAGCGTCCGAGCCATCGTATCGGGATCCCCGGCATGGCCGCCGCAGGCGATGTTGGCCTGGTCGATCAGCGGCATCACCGCTTCGTCGGCCCCCTTCTCCCAGGGCCCGTAGCTCTCTCCCATGTCGCAGTTGATCAGCATACGGGAAGATACCCATGCCGGAAGGGCGCCCGCACCTGTCTCCCGCCACGACTCTCGCCACGGCCGCCCGGGACGCGGCACGGCTGGCGGCGCGCCGTCCGCCAAGCGAGAATCCATTGAGGGCCATATTGGCTACCGCGCCATATTGGCTACCGCGTTTGTCAACGGGAGCCCGTGCAATATGAAGCGACGACTCACCCGGACCATGGCGCTGGCGGTTCTGTCCGCGCTCGTTCTTGGACTCGCGGCCTCGGATGCGCGCGCGCAGGACGAACATCTCGAGATCGCGAAACGCGTGCTGTCGAGCGTCCCGCTGTTCGACGGGCACAACGATCTCCCCTGGGCGATCCGGAACGCGGACGCGCCCCGCGATGTCCGCGCCTACGACATCTCGCGCCCCACGCCGGGGCACACCGATCTCGCCCGCCTTCGGGCCGGCGGCGTCGGGGCCCAGTTCTGGTCCGTCTACGTCCCGGCCTCGGTCATGGGGGAGGGCGGCGGCGCGCGCATGCAGCTGGAGCAGATCGACATCGCGCTCCAGATCATCTCCGATCACCGCGAGGATCTGGGGCTCGCGTATACCGCCGCCGAGGTGATGGACCAGTTCCACCGCGGCAAGGTCGCCTCGATGCTCGGCATGGAGGGAGGCCACGCGATCGAGAACTCGCTCGGCGCCCTGCGTGCTTTCTATGCGCTCGGCGTCCGGTACATGACGCTCACGCACAGCGCCAACCTCCCGTGGGCCGACTCCTGCTGCGCGCTGCCCGAACTCGGAGGGCTCTCGCCGTTCGGCCGGGAAGTCGTACGCGAGATGAACTGGCTGGGCATGCTGGTCGACATCTCCCACGTGTCGCCGGGGAGCATGCACGATGCGCTCGACGTGGCCGAGGCGCCGGTCATCTTCTCGCATTCCTCCGCCAGGGCGGTGACGGACCACCCCCGCAACGTCCCGGACGATGTGTTGCGGCGGCTGCCGGAGAACGGCGGCGTGGTCATGGTCACGTTCGTCGAGTCCTTCGTGAACCAGGACGTCGCGACCTACGTCGGCCCATCGGAGGGACGCCCGCGCGCCACGATGGCCGACGTCGTGGCGCATATCGAGCACATCCGCGACGTGGCGGGGATCGACCACGTCGCGATCGGGGGCGACTACGACGGAATCGACCGGGGGCCGGTCGGACTGGAGGACGTGTCGACCTACCCCGCCCTGTTCGCCGAACTCTCCCGCCGCGGGTGGACCGAATCCGAACTTCGGGCCCTCGCGGCCGACAACCTGCTTCGCGTCATGAGGGCCACCGAAGCGACCGCGCGCCGGCTCCAGGCCGAACGCGGTCCTTCCATGGCCACGATCGAGGAACTGGACGGGCTGGTGCCTTGAGGCCGGCTGTCCCCAACCGAGAGGAAAGACCCATGAGAACAGCGCTGCTCAGACGGACCCCGACCGCACGGGCCCTTCCGCTTGGAATGATCGCGGTCCTCTTCTCCGCGGCCTCCCTCGCCGCCCAGGACGTGGCGGGCATCGTACTCGTGGAACCGTTCAAGGTGGGGACGTTCGCGATCAGAGACGTTCCGCGCGTCGGGCTCGTGCTGCGTGACGCCTTCATCGTCGACATCGAACTGGCGAACGAAGTGCTCGAGCGGAACCGCGCATATCCGAGAGTGCCGGCGCCGACGGACATGCTCGACCTCATCGGCCGCTACGAGTACGGACTCCAGCGGCGCCTGTACGAGATCGTCAACGAGACCGTGGCCTATCAGCGGCTCTCCGGTCCCACTCGCGCGGACTACGTCTACGACGTCGACGAGGTCCGGATCCTCCCGCCCATCATGTACCCGGGCAAGATCCTGAACGCGGCGAGCAACTTCTACAGCCGCGTCGCCGCGGACGCGGCCGAAGGAGAGAGGGAGGACGCGGTCCGCGAGCGCCGTGAGAACCGCGGCGTGCCCTATCTCTACCTCAAGCCGTCGCGCGGCGCGGTGGTCGGGACCAGCGACCGGATCGTGATTCCCCACGGCCGGAGCCAGACCGACTGGGAGGTGGAACTGGGGGTGATCATGGGGCGGGCGGCAAAGTACGTCGCCTCCGAGGATGCGCAGGCGACCGTATTCGGGTACACGGTGACGATCGACGTGTCCGACCGCGGCGGGCGTCCCCCGGGCGGCAACCCGACGGCTTCGGACTGGCTGGTCGAGAAGGGGCACGACACGTTCGCGCCGATGGGACCGTGGATCGTCCCGAAGGAGTTCTACGGCGACCCGATGGAGCAGCTGCGTCAGACGCTGGACGTCGGCGGAGAGCGCATGCAGGAAGCGACGGCGGTAGACATGATCCACTCGCTGTGGGAGTTGATCGAGTACGCTTCCTCGATCCTGACGCTGTTCCCGGGCGACGTGATCAACCTCGGCACGTCCGGCGGCGTCGGCATGGGCGAGGCGCGATTCCTTCAGCCCGGCGACGTCGTCACGGCAACGATCGACGGGATCGGCACGATCGAACTTCCCGTGGTCGAGGGGCCGGAGCCTCTCGGAGAAACCGGCGTCCGGCTGCCGCCCGTGAGCACCTACAGGCGGGATCCCGGCTCATGAGGACCCTCGTGGCGGCCGCGGCCCTGGCGTTCGCCGCTCCCCTGTCCGCCCAGGGAGGGCCGGAGATCGAGATCGCGGAGCCCTTCAAGGTGGGGACGTTCGAGGTCGATGGCGTTCCGCGCGTCGCCCTCGTGCTGCGCGACGCCCTCATCGTCGACATCGGGGAGGCGAACCGGGACCTCGAGCGAAACCCCGTTTATCCGCCCGTCCCGCCGCCGGCCGACATGATCGACCTCATCGGCCGCTACGAGTACGGGGTGCGGCTCCGGCTGTACGAAATCGTCAACGACCTCGTGGCCCGGAGCGGACTTTCCGGGAGCGGTCGCGCCGACTTCGTCCACGACCTCGAGGACGTGCGCGTCCTTCCGCCGATCATGTACCCCGGAAAGATCCTGAACGCGGCGGTGAACTTCTACAGCCACGTCAACGAGGCGGGCAGCGAGGAGGAGCGACGCGAAGCCCGCCGACAGCGTCGCGAGAACCGCGGCGTGCCCTATCTCTTCCTCAAGCCGACGCGCGGCGCGGTGATCGGGGCCGACGACCGGATCGTGATCCCCTTCGGCCGGGACCGCACCGACTGGGAGGTGGAACTCGGCGCCGTGATCGGGCGCAGCGCCAAGTATGTCGACGCCCGGGACGCCCAGGACCATGTGTTCGGGTACACGGTGACGATCGACGTCTCCGACCGGGGCGGGCGGCCGCCCGGCGGCAACCCCATGACGTCCGACTGGTTCGTCGGAAAAGGCCACGACACGTTCGCGCCCATGGGTCCGTGGATCGTCCCCAAGGAGTTCTACGGCGATCCGATGGAGAAGCTGCGCCAGACGCTGGACGTGGGCGAGGAGCGCATGCAGGAGGCGACCGCGGGAGACATGATTCACACGCTGTGGGAGCTGATCGAGTATGGGTCCTCCGTCGCGACGCTCTTCCCCGGCGACGTGATCAACAACGGCACGTCGGGCGGCGTCGGCATGGGCACGGCGGTTCGCGGGGAGACGCGATTCCTGCAGCCCGGCGAGGTCGTCAGCGCCTCGATCGACGGCATCGGCACGCTGACGCTGGAGGTGGTGGCGGAGACGGAGCCGGCGGGCGGAACCGGCGCCCGGCTGCCGCCCGTCCGCAGCTATCGGGGCAACCGCTAAGCGCGGCCGGGCCGTCGGCAACTCCCGCCCGGAGCGGCAGATGACGCCCAGGCCCGCCCTGGGGCTGTGGATGTGCACGGCCCTCGTGGTCGGGAGCATGGTGGGCTCGGGCGTCTTTCTGCTGCCCGCATCGCTCTCTCCGTACGGGGGGATCAGCATCCTCGGCTGGCTGGTGAGCGCGGGCGGGGCGATGTGCCTGGCGCTCGTCATGGCGCGGCTGGGCTCGCTGATTCCGAAGGTCGGCGGCCCCTACGCTTTCGCGCGCGAGGGCTTCGGCGACTTCATCGGGTTCTGGGTCGCATGGTCCTACTGGATCTCGCTGCTCACAGCCAATGCGGCCCTCGCCGTGGCGACCGTGAGCTACGCGACCGTCTTCTGGCCCGTGCTGGGCGCTTCTCCCATCGCCGGGGGCATGGCATCCCTCGCCGCCCTCTGGGGCCTGACATTCGTGAACGCGTGGGGCGTGCGCGCGGCGGGGCATGTGCAACTCGTCACCACCGTGCTCAAGCTCCTGCCGCTGGCGGCGGTCGGCACGATCGGCTTCCTCTACTTCCAGCCCGAGCACTTCCGTCCGTTCAACCCGACGGGGGGCAATCCCATCGCCGCCGTCACGGCGACGGTGACGCTCACGCTGTGGGCGTTCATGGGACTTGAGGCCGCGACCGTCCCCGCCGCCGACGTGCGGGACCCCGCGCGCACGATCCCGCGGGCCACGATCCTCGGCACCGTGATCGCGGCGTCGATCTTCATCATCAGCACCTCCGCCGTGATGGGGATCATCGCGCCGGCGGATCTCGCGGTCTCCACCGCGCCCTTCGCGGACGCGGCCGGATCGATCTGGGGGAATGCCGGCCGGCTCGTGATCGGCGCGGGCGCCACGATCGCCTGCTTCGGCGCGCTCAACGGCTGGATCCTGCTCTCCGGCCAGCTCCCTCGGGCCGCCGCGCAGGATGGCCTCCTTCCCGCCGCCTTCGCGCGACTCAGTCCGCGCGGCACGCCGTCCTTCGGCCTCATCTTCGCGGCGGGCGTCGCGACGATCCTCATCGCGATGAACTACACGCGCGGCCTCGTCCAGGCCTTCACCTTCCTCATCCTGCTCTCCACGCTCGCGACGCTGCTCGCCTACGTGTTCGCGAGCACGACCGGATTGCTCTTCGCCGTGCGCGAGCGCCTCGGCGCGAGGGACGCCTCGCGCGCAGGGCGAAGCTCCGGCGCCGCGGCTCCCGTGGGGCGGCTGGTCGTGGCCATCCTCGCCTTCGGGTTTTCCTTCTGGGCCATCGCGGGGGCGGGCCCCGAAATCGTGTTCTGGGGCTTCCTCCTCCTCGTGGCGGGGGTCCCCGTGTTCGTCGTGATGCGGGCCGCGGGCGGCGGAAGAGACGCGGCGGACGGGCAGGTGGGCGGGGGCTGACTTCCCCCCTCAGTCGCCGGCGACCGCGCGCTCGAGAACCTGGAGGAACTCGTCCAGCGCGGTGCGCCCCTTGTCCCGTGCGTAGTAGCGGCGAACCTCGCGATACCGGTCCGCCGGATCCAGCTTCAACCCCTCCGTCATCACCCACTCCTGGATCGGCGCCGGCCGGGGGCCCCACCACCCACGCTCGCGGAACGCCTCGTCGTAGATGATGAGCACGGGGATCGACCGGCTCGTCCCGTTCGTGAGGTGCGCGTCCATCAGGTCCGGATTCTCGTCGCGAAGGAGGACGCGCAGTTCGATGTTCCCGGCGACCTCCGCCAGGCGATCGAACACGGGGAGGGTGTTGATCGCGTCTCCGCACCAGTCCTCGGTGAGCGCGATGACCTTCCACCGGCCGGGGATGGCGCGGGCACGTTGCCGGGTCTCCTCGTCCACGGACGCCCGTCGGGCCAGCGCGTGCCAGAGTTCGCGGTTCTTCCCGACCGTCTCCAGGTACTCGGAAAACGTTGATGCGCCGTGAAATCGCTCTCGAATCAAGCTCGGGAACCCTCGGGCTGCGGTCCGTGACGGGATGATGCGGCCGGCGATGCCGATGGCGCCGGGGCCAGCGAAGGTACGGGTGCGGCCGTAGCTTCAGCCAGATGAACGGGCGGCTGCAAACCGAAGCGAGGTTCGGCGTCTCCAGCATGGTGGCGCCGCTGCGGAGAGTGGCGATGCGCCGGCCGGGCCGGGCGACGCTGGAGGCGGATCCGGCGCGCTGGCATTACGCGGGTCCGCTGGAGTCCGGCCGGCTGCTGCCGCAGTACGACGCGTTCACCGAGCGCGTCGCGGCCTCCGGGGCCGATATCGAGTGGATCGGCGATTCGGCGGACGACGGCCTCGCCGACGCGATGTTCCCCTTCGACCCCTCCTTCATGACGCCCGGCGGCGCGATTCTCCTACGGCCCGGGAAGGCGTTGCGCCAGCCCGAGGTGGCGAGCCACGAAACGCTCTACCGCCGGCTCGGCGTGCCTGTGATCGGCGCCATCGAAGCCCCCGGAACCGCGGAAGGCGGAGACCTGATGTGGGTCGACGCAGGCACCCTCGCGGCAGGACGCGGCTTCCGCACCAACCAGGCCGGCATCGACCAGCTTCAGGCCATTCTGGCCCCTCTCGGAATCGAAGTCCGCGCCTTCGATCTTCCGATGTGGCACGGAAGCGCCGCCTGTCTCCACCTGCTCTCGCTCGTGAGCCCGCTGGACCGGGATCTGGCGCTGATCTATCCCCGGCTCTTTCCCGTCGCACTCCACGAGCTGCTGCTCGAGCGCGGCGTCCAATGCCTCGAGGCCGGGGATGAGGAGTTCACGGTCTCCGCGGGGCTGAATCTCAACGTCCTCGCGACCGCACCGCGCCGCTGCATCGCGCTCGATGGATTTCCCGAGACGGTCCGGCTGATGAGAGATGCGGGCTGCGAGGTCACGCGTTTCGACGGCGACGCGCTCTGTATCCCGTGCGAGGGTGGCCCGACCTGCCTTACGCTCCCCATCCTCCGCGACCATCCGCCCTCTTCAACGGAAAACGGTCCATGAATCGCACGCTGAAGCGCATCATTATCGGTATGATCGTCGTCATCGCGGGTCTGGCCGGGGTCGTCTACGGCGTCGGGATTTCCCTGCCCGAGGGTCACGTGGCGGCGGTGCGCGCCGGGTTCTCCGCAACGCCCGAGGAGATCTTCGCGACCGTCGCAGACTATCGCGCGTACCCCGAGTGGCGACCGACCGTCGAGGGAATCGAGGAACTTCCGGCGCGGGACGGAAAGCCGGCCTGGGTGGAACTCGGTGCCACCGGGCCGCTCCCCATGGAGCTGACGGAGAGCGAGCCTCCGGCCCGGCTCGTGACGACGATCCTCTCGGAAGGCATGCCTTTCGGCGGCCGCTGGATCGTCGAGATCGAACCTACCGTCGCGGGGGCGACCGTCACGATCACCGAGGAGGGCGAGGTCTACAGCCCGGTCTTCCGCTTCGTGAGCCGCTACTTCATGGGACACCACGCCACGGCGTCGCTGTTCCTCTCCGACCTCGGCGCCCGTTTCGACGAGACCGTCACCGTCGACGTGGTGCGCTAGCCGACCGCGTCAGCCGGCGAAAAACTCCCGGATGCCGCTGAGGCACATCTGGCAGCCGATGGCGAGGAGGATCAGGCCCGAGAAACGCTCGAAGATCCGGACCGCCCGGCCGCTCAGCGCGTGCGAGAGGAAGCCGGCGGCCAGGAGCACGACGAGCACGCCCAGCGATGCGACCGACACCGCAATGAGTGTGGCGACGGGAATTCCAATCAACGCGCCGGCCTCGTCGAGCGCCAGCGTGATCACGGCGGTGATCGACGCAGGCCCCGCGATCAGCGGCATGACGAGCGGGACCCATAGGTGGTCCTCCGTCTCGCCCGGATCCCGGCGTACGCCCGTGATCCCGAATCCCGCCCCGCGCAGCATCTCGAGCGCGGCGAGGATGACGACGAGGCCGCCGGCCGTGCGGAACGCGGCGAAGCTCACGTCGAAGAGACTCAGGATGCGCGCGCCGGCGATCGCGGCGACGGTAAGCACGATGAGCACCCCCACCGCCACCTTCACCGCCGCGCGACGGAGCTCCACACGAGAAAATCCGTCCGTCGCCGCGAAGAAGAACGGAAGCTCCGCGAGTGGATTCGTGAGCGCGATGAGCGCAATGCTGCCGTAGAGAATCTGGTCGATCACGGGGACACGATATTCGCGCCCGCGCGCCGGCGCGACCTTCGCACCCGTGGCCGGAACCGCGTGCGTCCCGCATGTTGGCAGGGTTCCAGAAACCTGTCGTCCGGACTCCGGGGGAAGCCATGAAACGCCTCACACTCGCGGCCATCGCGCTCGCTCTTCTCGCGCCCGCCGCTACCGCCGCCCAGCAGCAGCGGTCCTACGACTACTTCGCTCCGCAGCGGGAGATGATCCAGCGGGGCGTCCAGGCCATCCTCCAGTGCAACGGCCTGTTCACGGGAGAACGGACGCTGGAGCAGGTCTTCGAGCAGGAGCTCGCCTACCTGCGAGACCCCGTCGGGACGGCCGAGGGCGGCGACTACGTCGTCGACTGGGAGAGGAAGGCGGTCGCCATCGGCGAACCCGGCGCGATTCCGACCATGCGGGCGGCGTTCCGCGAGGGGATCGGGTGCGTGATCATGTCGCCGGAGCAGACCTTTGACGACATCGACGACCTGCCGATCCTGACGACCCCCCCGCCGGACGGCGATCCCGAAGGGGCGGCGTGGCCCGACGGAGATCTCGTCATGAGTAGCCCACTCCCGCGGGGCGTCGATCCGGTGGCGCTCCGAGCCGCCTCCGACTGGACCTTCGACCGCGAGTCGCCGGAGCAGGTGACGCTCAGCCTCATCGTCCTCTACGACGGGGAGATCATCCACGAGCGCTACGCTCCGGGCATCAACATGTTCACGAAGACCCGCACGTGGTCCACCGCGAAGAGCATTGCCTCGACGCTGATCGGAATGCTCGTCGACGAGGGCAAGCTGGCGCTCGATGAGCCGCTGCCCTTCGACTGGCTGCCGGAGAACGCCGGGTCCGCGGAGACCGATCCCCGCCGCGAGATCACCCTCCGCCACGCACTCAACATGTCGAGCGGACTCTATCCCGTGGACAGCTGGGGGATGGAATACGCAACCGGTTCCGGCTTCTCCTACTGGGCCGGAGAGAGTTCAGTGCACGGCGCTCGCAACCGCTCGCTAATGCAGGAACCCGGGACGTTCTGGGACTACGAGAACTACGACACGCTGCTCGGCGTGTACGCGATGAAGAAGGCGATCGGCGACCCCCAGGCCTACCTCGAGTTCCCGCGGGAACGGCTTCTCGACAAGATCGGGATGCGGAACACGCTCCTCAGCACCGACCGCTTCGGGGACTTCATCATGAGCAGCCAGGTCTACACGACGGCCCGGGACCTGGCCCGCTTCGGGCTCCTCTACGCACAGAACGGGATGTGGAAGGACGAGCGCCTGATCTCCGAGGAGTGGATCGACTTCGTGCGGACGCCGGCCCCCGCCACCTCCGAGACCGGCAACTTCTACGGCGGCCAGTTCTGGCTCGTGCCCGACGACCGCACGGATGTGCCGAAGGGTGCCTACTCCACCGCCGGCAACCGCGGCCAGTTCGTTGTCATCGTGCCGTCACACGACGTCGTCATCGTCCGACGCGGGCTCGATTACGGCCGGCAGGGCTTCGACCGCTGGGACATGACGCGCGAGGTCCTCAAGGCGTTCGAACCCGTCGCCGCGAACCCCTGACGCCGGGAGGCGCGGGGGTCAGCTCCGCCGAGGAGCCCGGCGGGGGTCAGACCCAGCGGCCGCCGTGGAGTTGGAGGACGAAGGGGTTGGTGTCGCGCTCCAGCCCCACGGTGGTCTCGGGGCCGTGGCCGGGGTAGAGGCGCGTCTCGGGCGGCAGCGTCAGCACCTGCGACCGGATGGACTCCATGAGCACGCCGTAGTTCCCGTTCGGGAGATCCGTCCGTCCGATCGACCCGCGGAAGATCACGTCCCCCACGATCGCCACCGGGTGTGACGTGGAGACGAACATGACGTGCCCCGGCGCGTGGCCGGGTGCGAACAGGACTTCGAATTCCGAACCGCCGAAGGCGATGTTCGTGCCGGGGACCAGGTCGATGTCGGGCGGAGGCGGCTCCACGCAGGACACGCCGAAGACGAGCGCCTGGTTGGCCACGTTGTCGTAGAGGGGCCGATCAAGGGGATGCAGGTAGATGGGCGCCTGCGTCTCGGCCTTCGCCTCCTTGAGACCGTCGATATGGTCCACGTGCGCATGCGTGACGAGGAGGGCCGCGATGTCCAGATCGCGGGCGCGCGCCTCGGCCAGCGCCTCGGGCGTCGCGGCACCGGGATCGACCAGAAGCCCGGTGCGGCCGTCCTCGCAGACCACGAGCAGCGTGTTCTGCGCGAACGGTCCACCTGTGAACGTCAGAATCTCGATCTTGCCCCCTCCATTTATACCCGCCATGGCCGCTTTTCGGCCCTCCGTGCGGGTGAGGCGGAGTCTATCCGCGGCGCTGCGGGGCGGCAACGGATTTGCCTTTCGGAACGCGCCAGACGCAGGATTGCGCGATGAACCTCGCACCCCGCCGCGCGGACCTGGCGCGCATGATGCGGCTGGCCCTCCCGATCGTGACCGTCCAGGTCGGCATCATGATGATGGGCGTCGTGGACACGCTCATGGTCGGCCGCCTGTCGGCGACCGATCTGGCCGCCGTCGGCCTGGGCAACATCTACTTTTTCCAGATCGCCGTGTTCGGGATGGGCGTGCTCATGTCCCTCGATCCCATCGTCGCGCAGGGCGTCGGGGCGGGAGACCATGAAGCCGCCGCCCGGGGGATACAGCGGGCGCTCGTCCTCACCCTTCTCCTGACGGCGATCACGTCCCTGCTCTTCTTGCCCGCCGCACGCATCTTCGCCCTCCTGCGGCAGCCCGCCGAGGTCGTGCCGGTGGCCGGGGGCTACGCACTGGGATCGATCCTCGGGATGCTCCCCTTCTACGCGTTCGTCGTACTCCGGCAGAGCCTGCAGGCGATGCATCGGGTGGCGCCGATCGTCTGGACGATCGCGGGCGCGAACCTCCTGAACGCCGTCCTCAACTGGGTGCTGATCTACGGCAATCTCGGGGTTCCGCAGTTGGGGGCCGTGGGCTCGGCGTGGGGATCGAGCCTGGCGCGCTGGTGCATGGCGGTCGCGCTCCTCTGGCTGTCCTGGCCCGCCATGCGTCCCTACCTGGGCCGCTTCCGGCGCGAGGCGCTCGACCGGCGAGCGCTCGCGCGCATGGTGCGGCTCGGCACCCCGATCGGCTTTCAGCAGCAGCTCGAGTTCGGAGCGTTCGCCGTGATCGGGGTCATGATGGGCTGGCTGGGCACCGAGGCGATGGCGGGGCACCAGATCGCGCTCAACCTCGCCGCGCTCACCTTCATGGTGCCGTTCGGGATCGCGGCCGCCTCCGCCGTGCGCGTCGGCCACGCCGTTGGACAGGAGGACATGGATGGGGCGCGCCGGGCCGCCGCCGCGGGGATCCAGCTCAGCAGCGTCTTCATGCTCGCGACCGCGGGCGCGTTTCTCGCCTTCCCGCGCTTCTGGGCCAGCCTCTACTCGCACGACCTCGCCGTCATCGCGATCGCCGCGTCCCTGATCCCGATCGCCGGCGTCTTCCAGGTCGCCGATGGCCTCCAGACCGTCGCGGCCGGCGTGCTGCGCGGCGCCGGAGACACCTTCACGCCCTTCCTCGTCAACGCCCTCGGCTTCTGGCTGCTCGGCGTGCCGGTGAGCTACTTCCTGGCCTTCCGCGCCGACTGGGGCCCGCGCGGCCTGTGGTGGGGCCTGGCCGCCGGACTCGCCGCGGTGGCCGTCCTCCTCTTCGCCCGCCTGCGCCAGGCCCTCCGCCGAGACGTGCGCCGAGTGGCCATCGACACCCCCTAACCTTTCAGATGGACGCGGCCTGACTTTCAATCGGTCAACGGGAGACTTTCGATCGGTCACGGACGACCCCCCTACAACGTGACCTTGGCGCCGTGTGTCCGATCTAATGGATGACGGACGACAAGCGGCGGGTTTCATGAGTACACGACGAAGTACAAGACGACGGCTGCAGCAACGGTTCCAGTCCTCTCGTTGGGCGGCCTTCCCGCTGGCCCTTGCGGGCTTCGCGCCGGCGGCGCTCGGCGGGCAGGCGGCACCGGCGGGGAGTGTTGACTACGTGCGTTCGGTGCAGTTCGACTTCGAGGTGCCGGAGCGCATGGCGGCGTTTCGCGACCGCCTCGCGGCGCAGAACACGGCCTCCATGGTCCTCCGCTTCGACGGCGCCCGGTCCATCATGATGCCGGACCCCGATGCGGAAGCGGCGGCCCCCCGCGGCGGCGCCCGCGACTCGGATCGGATGGATCGCCGCGCCCTCGGGATGGCGCTGCGGCTCAGAATGGGATCGGCCTCCCGCAGCGACCAGGAGGACGTGGTTCAGGCCTATGTCGACTTCGGGAGCGGCGCGATCACGGAGACCCGCGAGTTCATGGGGCGCACGTTCCTGATCTCCGGAGACCGGCCCGCGTTTGCGTGGAAGCTCGGGACCGAACAGCGCGAGTTCCTCGGTTACATGGTCCAGCAGGCGACGGCGGTCCATGACGGATCGGAGATCGAAGCCTGGTTCACGCCCCAGATCCCGGTGCAGGCGGGCCCCGGCCAGTACGGCGGGCTTCCCGGCCTCATCCTCGTGCTCACGGTCGACGGTGGAGACCTCCTCTACTCGGCGACCGAGGTGAACCTCGACGGCCCTGGCGACGTCGCGATCACCCCGCCGACCGACGGGGAAATGGTCACGCGCGAGGAGTACGAAGCCCTCGTGGCGGAAAAGCTCGAGGAAATCCGGGCCACGCGGGGGGCCGGCAACCGGCGCCGCCCGTTCGACGGGGGGCTCCGATGAGGCGGCCCGCACAGATGGGTTCGACCCAAGCGTTCCGGTCGCGGCCGGCGCGGATTCTGACGCTGCTGGCGGTGGGGCTCGTGTTCGTTGCCCTTTCCCCCTCTCCCATCGAGGCCCAGGCCGAGTACACGGTGAGCGGCGTGATCGCCGACGCGGAAGGCGCGGGTCTCAACGGCGCCATGGTCGTGGCGCTGGCGAAGCCCGACTCCGTGCTGACCCGCTTCACGACCTCCAGCGGCGACGGCGTCTTCGCCCTCGGCGATCTCGGGCCGGGCGAGTACATCCTGCAGATCACCCTGCTCGGATACGGCACGGTACGGCAGGACTTCTCCCTCACCGGCGAAGACGTGAACGTCGGCACGATCAACCTCGAGGTAATGGCGGTGGAGGTGGACCCGCTCGTCGTCACGCTCGACCACGTCCCCTTCCTGAACCGGCGGGACACCCTCGGCTACAACGCGCTCGCCTTCCGGACCCGGCCCAACGCGACGGTGGAGGACCTTCTGCGCCAGCTTCCGGGGATCGAGGTCGAGACCGACGGATCGATCACGGCGCAGGGCGAGGAGGTCGAGAACGTCCTCGTCGACGGCAGGGAGTTCTTCGGGGGCGACCCCACGATGGCGACCCAGAACCTGCCCGCCGAAGCCGTGGACCGTGTGGAGGTCTACGACAAGGAATCGGACATGGCCGAGTTCACGGGGATCGCCGACGGCGAGGAAGAGCGGACGATCAACCTGGAACTCAAGGAAGAGGCGCGGTCGGGCTATTTCGGCCGGACGTCCGGCGGACTCGGCGCAGACATGGAGAACGCATCCGTGACTCCCGGATTCGGCGAGGACGTGGCCGCGCGGCTACAGCGTGGGCGCGAGTCCGGGAGGGTGGCCGGCGGGATTCCATACGCGGGAGCGTTGTCGATCAACCGTTTCTCCCCCACCACGCAACTCGCCCTCGTCGGAAGCGCGAACAACGTGAACCAGGCGGGGTTCGGGTGGGGCGACGCGATGTCGTTCGGCGGACGGGATTTCGGACGCGGCGGCGGGGGCGACGACGGGCTCACCGAGACCCGCATGCTGGCGTTCAACGTCAACCACGACTTCGGAGGCAACGACGACAACTGGATCCGGACGAGCTATCGCCTCAGCACGCTCGACAACTTCCAGAACGAGACGCGGAGGCAGGAGCAACTCCTCGGTATGAGCGCCTCGTCCCTCGTCGATCGCGCCACCCGCACGGACACCGAAAACTCGAGCCACAGGGTCAACCTGAACTCCCAGCTCACCCTCTCCGAGGGCCACGAACTGCGGCTCCGCGGGAATCTGAACGCGCGCAGCTCCCTCCTCGACCGCGCGGACTTCCAGGACACGCGCTCGGGCACCGGGCAGTTCCTCACGGCCGCGGCGACGAACTACGACGTGGACGGCGAGGATCTGGGCGGCGATGCCCGGCTCACGTGGCGCAAGCGACTCGACGACAGCGGGCGGAGTCTCTTCGCGGAGGCCCGGGTGAACCTCAGCGATTCCGACCGCCTCACGAACCTCGCGTCGTCGATCGAGGGCAACGTGGAGAACCCGCGCGCCCAGGCCGGCGACGTGCTCCAGGAGCAGACGAACCTCGGGCAGACGCTGACGCACTCGGTCCGCCTGTCGATGACGCAGCCGATGCCCTGGGAGTCGATGCTCGAGGTCTACGGCGAGCGGAGCGCGACCGCCGAGGACGAGAACCAGTCGGTGTTCGACATCGGGCCTGATGGACGGATGGTGAACCCGCTCCTCACCTCCGGGTTCGAGCGGACGTACAGCTACCTGCGCGGGGGCTTTCGCTTCAACCGCACGAGCGAGGCCGGACGGCTCGTGCTCGGACTGCGCCTGCAGGGTTCGGACCTGGAGGGGACGATCCTCGGTCGGAGCGAGGAGATCGCCAACGGATACATGCACGTGCTGCCCAACGCCGAGTTCCGGATGCAGGTCGACGACCAGCGCACGCTTCAGTTCCGCTACTCGACGTCCACGCGCGAACCGCGCATGACGGATCTTCAGCCCTTCGTCGACAATCGCGACCCGCTGCGCATCCGGGTGGGGAATCCCGATCTGCAGCCCGAATACACGCACCGGCTGCGGACGGAATACCGGTTCTTCGACACGTTCAGTTTCGTCAATCTGTTCACGCACGCGAACGTCAGCTTCACGACGAACGACATCGCCCAGTCCCGAACGGTGACGCAGCGGGGGCTCCAGACCCTCTCGCCCGTGAACCTCGGGAGTTCGTGGTCGGCGAACGGCGGGGCGAGCTTCGGGAGGCCGCTGCGCTGGATGGGCGGCCAGGTGGACCTGAACTACGACCTCCGCTACTCCAGTTCGAACGAGCTCGTCAACGACCTCGAGAACCGGAGCCGGTCGCTGGCGCACACGTTCGGGATCGAGCTCGAGAACCGCGCCAAGGAGGACTACGACGTGCGCGGGGGCGCCAAGCTGACGCTGAGCGACGTCAGCTACTCCCTGAACGAGGAGTTGAACGAGGACTACCTCACCTCCACGCTGTACGCGATCGCCGACCTTCACATGGGGCCGTGGACGCTGGGCACGGAGTTCCAGTGGCGGCTCTACGACCAGGACCTGTTCGGCCCGGGTCGGAACGTCGCGCTGTGGGAAGCTTCCCTCCGGCGCCTCATCCTGAACGACCAGGCCGAGATCCGACTGGTGGCGTTCGACATTCTGGGCCAGAATCAGGGCGTGACGTACACGAATTCGCCCGGCTTCATCGAGGAGAGCCGGGTCGAGTCGCTCACGCAGTACGTGATGCTGAACTTCACCTGGTATCTCGGGAACCGCTCGTTGTCCGGCGGCGGCCGGGGCGGACGCGACGGAGGCCGGTTCCGGAGGTAGCTCAGCCGGCGGCTGCCGGCGCAGGACGGGGCGCGCCATGACCGAACCGACGGGGGGCCGGGTCGTATCGCTGGACGCGTTCCGGGGCCTGACGATCGCCTCGATGATCCTCGTCAACAATCCCGGCAGCTGGAGCTACGTCTACGCGCCCCTGGCCCACGCGGAATGGCACGGCTGGACGCCGACCGACCTCATCTTCCCCTACTTCCTCTTCATCGTCGGCGTCGCGATCCCCTTCTCCTTCTCGCGTCGTCTCGCCGAGGGCGCCGGACGGGGACGGCTGTACCGGCACGTGGTGCGGCGCTCGCTCATCCTCATCGGGCTCGGACTCGCGATGCGGGCGATTCCCGACTTCGACCTGTTCGACATGCGCCTGTACGGCGTGCTGCAGCGGATCGGACTCGTCTACTGCGCGGCGGCGGCGCTCTACCTGTGGGGGTCCGCGCGCGTGCGGTGGATCGCGGTGGGAGTGCTCCTCCTCGGGTACTGGGCGCTCGTCGCGGGGGACCTGTCTCCGGACGGGAACCTCGGGGCCCGGATCGACCGGTTCCTCATGGGCGACCGGCTGTGGCAGGGGACGTGGGATCCGGAGGGTCTCCTCTCGACGCTGCCGGCCATCGGGACCTCGCTGCTGGGGATCTTCTGCGGCGAATGGCTGCGGTCGGACCGCTCCGGAATCAAGCTGTCGCGGGGAATGTGGATCGCCGGCGCCTGGCTCGTCGTGCTGGGGCTCGCGTGGGACACGGTATTCCCGATCAACAAGAACCTGTGGTCGAGTTCCTACGTCCTCTTCACGGCGGGAACGGCGCTGCTCCTGTTCGGCGCCATGTACTGGCTGATCGACGTGAAGCGGCTGCGTGGTGGATGGGTGACGCCGTTCGTCATCTACGGCATGAACTCGATCGCGGTCTTCGTCGCCTCCGGCATGTTCGCCAAGACGCTCGCCCGGATCCAAGTCGGGGACGACGGGGGGGGTCCGCTGAGCGCGTGGCTTTACGAGAACGCGTTCCGGTCATGGGCCGGCGACTACGGCGGCTCGCTCGCGATGGCACTGGCCCAGGTCACCTTCTGGCTGGGCGTCATGTGGCTCCTCCACCGCCGCCGCATCTATATCAGGATCTGACGTGGCCGATCTGACCTGCCCGGGGAGCGCCTATATCCCTGCCGCCGCGAGTTCCTCGAGGACGCGCTCGGGGCGCAGGGGGATGCGGCGCAGGCGCACGCCGGTCGCGTCGAAGATTGCGTTTGCGACGGCCGCCGGAACCGTGCGGTGCGAGGGCTCGCCGGCCCCGTAGTGCGGCAGGTCCGGTCGGTCGGGGTTCGGATCGCCGTTCACGATCACGACGTCAATCCGCTCGGGCGCGTCCCGGTGCGTGATCGTCGGGTGCGTGCGCCAGTCGACGCTCGTGACCCTCTCGCCGTCGAACTGCACTTCCTCGTACAGGGTCCGGCTGATCCCGTGCAGGAGGTTCCCCTGGATCGTGTTCTCGAGGCCGTCCGGGTTGATCACGAGGCCGCAGTCGTGCGCGCAGACCATGCGCTTCACCCAGACGCGGCCGCTCTCCCTGTCGACCTCCACCTCCGCGATCGTGGCGACCGTCGTCTGGACGCGGTACGCGTAGGAGATCCCGCGCCCGGTGAGAATGCGTCCGCCACCCGGCGCACGGGGTGAGGGCCTCGGCTCCCAGCCGTACGCTTCGGCCGCCGCCTCGACGACGGCGATGGAGCGGGCCCGGCGGAAGGTCGCGTCGTCCTCCGTCGTCCCGCTCAGGAGGCGGAGGCGGAACTCGACCGGGTCCGCGTTCGCGGCCGCGGCCATCTCGTCGATGAACGACTCCCCGGCGAAGGTCGTCTGCGGGCCGTTGGGGTCGCGAAGGTTTCCCGTGCGGAGCGGCGTCTCGAAGGCGAGCGGGAAGCGGACCGCCCGCGTCTCCTCGCGACGGTTCGGGATGTGGTACATCTCGTCCGGGCCTCGGCCGCCGCCGGGGGACGGCCGGTCGGGTCGGATTCCCATGAGCTGGGCGATGAGCACGGTGTCGGCCTGGTTGTAGCCGACGTGGGCGTAGTTGGCGATGCGCGCATGATAGTCCAGCGCGACCACGTTTCCGGCCTCGTCGAGGCCTCCGCGCAGGTCGATGGCGAAGGCGGGACCCTTCGTATCCCACGCCGTCTCCTCGTGCCGCATCCACTGCATGCGAACGGGGCGGCCCACCTCGCGTGCCAGGTACGCCGCCTCGAAACCGGCGTCGTCCGCCGCCGTGCGCCCGTAGAGCTGCGGACCCTCCATCCAGATCACACGCACCCGCTCCGGCGGCATGCCGAGAAACTCGGCGATGCCGGTGCGGTGGCTGTAGGGCTTCATGTCGTTCGTGTAGACCGTCATCTGCCCATCGGAGGGATCGGCCAGCGCGTGGGCGGGGCCGATCGCCGTGTGCCCCTGGAACGGGATGTCGTAACCGGCCTCGACGATCGTGGCCGCGCCCGCCAGCGCCGCGTCGGGGGCGCCTTCCGCGCGGGGACGGGGAGATCCACCGGTGCCCGCGCCCACGGGAGTCGCGCCGCGCATGTAGTCGAAGAGGTCTTCGGAGGACGGGAAGGGGGCCGTTTCCGGCTTCTCCCACTCGAGCGCGAGGCCCTCCGCCGCCTGGATCGCCTGTTCCTCCCGCTCGCAGACGACCGCGACGTAGTTGCCCTCGCGGAAGACGCGGATGAAGCCGGGGACGTCGCGGACGGAGGATTCGTCGATGGAGACGAGCCGCGCGCCGGCGAAGGGCGGCCGCACGTTCCGCGCGTGGACCATGCCGGGGAGCTTGACGTCAACGGCCCACTCGAGCGATCCCTCGACCTTCGCGGGGATGTCGTAACGCGGTAGGGACTGCCCGACGATCCTCAGCTCCTCGACCGGCTTCACGGACGCGAGGCCGGTGGTCTCGTTGACGTTCCGTCCGGTGAGGGCGACGTCGAAGCGCCGTCCGCCGATCAGTTCTCCGTACGTGGCCGTTCGCGCCGGATCCGAGGCCACGGAGATGACGCCTTCGCTGACGGTGAGTTCGTTGGCGGGGACCTCAAAACGCTCCGAGGCCAGCTCCAGCAGGACCCGCCGCGCTTCGGCAGCGACCCGCCGCGCCGGCAGCGCGTCACGTTCGATGGCATCGGAACCGCCCGATCCGCCCTGGTCGACCGTCATGTCGGTGCGGCCCATGACGAGCGTGGCCCGGTCGTAGGCGAGGTCGAGTTCGTCGCACATCATCTGGCGCATGGCGGTCCCGGTCCCCTGCCCGCCGTCCGTCTTGCCGACGTAGAAGGTCGCCGTGCCGTCCTCGTGCACGACGAGCCACGAGTCGAGCTGGAGGAAGTCCGGGTCCGGATACGGGTTCGCCTCGCCGGGGTCGCCGGAGCCGTTCCGGCCGAGCCCCGCCACACCGGTGCCGCGCCCGCCGCTGAAACCCACGCTGCTGAAGCCGAGGACGAAGAGCCCCGAGGTCTTCAGGAAGTCGCGGCGGGAGGTGCCCCCGTCCCACCGCGCGAGCGCGTCGTCGAGCCTCGCGGACAACTCCGCCGGGCGCTTCACCGGTCCACCTCCCCACCGGCCGCGTCAGCGCCGTTGGCGCCGTTGACCCCGTTGGCGCCGCCGGCTCCGTTCGCCATCGCCTCCGCGGCGCGCTTCACGGCGGACTGGATGCGGTAGTACGTCATGCAGCGGCAGAGGGCGCCGTTCATCCCCTGCCGGATCTCCTCGTCGCTGGGGTCCGGGTTGCGGTCGAGGAGCGCCTTGGCGGTGAGGATCTGGCCGTTCTGGCAGTAACCGCACTGCGGCACCTGCTCGTCGATCCATGCCTGCTGGACGGGATCCAGTGCGCCGGCCGTCGACAGCCCTTCGAGCGTGGTGATCTCGCCCTCGGCGCGGGACACCGGCCGCATGCACGAGCGGATCGCACGGCCGTCCATGAGCACCGTACACGTCCCGCACTGGCCGAGGCCGCAGCCGAACCTGGGCCCGCGGAGTCCGAGATCGTTCCGGAGGACGTAGAGCAGCGGGGTCGAGGGTTCCACGTCCAGCGAGTGGGTCTCTCCGTTGACCCTCAGCGTGACTTCGCTCATCGAATCACTCCCTTGTTCGACTTCTCCGACCTCTGCCAGGAACTCCTGTGCCGACCGCCGCGATCGCAGCCTACGGAGCGACGCACTGGAAGCTGTCTTCGCGCTTCGGGTCTCCGGTGCCGTTGTAGGCGGCGTACGCCGGCCACGGGCACACGGGCCGCTGCATCTCGACGCCGTTCTCGCCCTCGCCGAACTTCGTCGCGACGAGCCGCTCGGGGGCCGCGTCCTCCTCGACCCACGACTGGATCGCGGCGATCCAGTCCACGAAGTCCGGTCCCGGGCCGCCGGCGCAGTGCAGCACGCCGGGCAGCATGAACAGCCGCGTGTAGTCGTCCGCCTCCTCGTCGCCCGCAGCCACGCCCTCGTGGTAGGCGATGGTTCCGCTGGCGGGGATCGCAGGGTCCGACCAGCCGGTCCACAGGATCAGCTTGCCGCCCGCCGTCTTGAACGCGGTCAGATCCGTGTCCGTCGCGTTGAGGATCGCGCGGGCGCGGCGCGTGTCCTCCTCCCACGAGAAGTAGTCGCTGAAGTCGTACGTGGAGTAGTCGAACTCCGGGTCGTCGAAGATGATGTACTTGTACATCTGCGTGCCGAAGGCGTAGTGGAGGTTGGGTCCGCCTGGGCCCAACTGCATCTCCCGTCCCGTGACCCACAGCTTCCACCCGCCCTGATCCGTCTCGCCTCCGAACGGGAAGCCGGGGTAGACGTGCCGGTCTCCGGCGCGGGCGCCGCCGTAGATGATCTCCGCGGCCGCCCGCTGTTCGTCGGTCAGTCCCTCGATCGCGGCGATGTCGATGTCGCATGCCATGGGGTTCGTCATGAACCCATCCTCCACGCCGTCGTTCCCGTCGCACGCCTCGAGAATCGCGGCTTCGAGGATGGCCGCAGCCTCGTCCGTGATGACCGGCGTCGCGAGGTCGTTCGGATCGGGATACAGCGCCTGCTGCGTCTGGAGGAAGAAGGCGCCGAGGCCGGGCCAGTCGTAGGCGGGCGCCCCGGACACGATGCCGTCGAAGTCGTCCGGATAGCGCTGCGACGACATCATCGCCTGGCCGCCGCCGCGCGAGCAGCCGATGAAGTAGGAGTACTCGATGTCGCGGCCGTAGAAGAGGCGGACGATCGTCTTCGCCGTTTCCGCCGTCACGTGCACCGCTCGGTGGCCGAAGTTCACCTCGCGGTCGGGCCGGTCCAGCGCCCAGCTCGCGTCGATGCCCGGGCCCTGGTGTCCCGTGTCCGTCCCCACCGTGGCGAACCCGCGAGTCAGGACGGAGACCGGCCCCGCGAACTGGAGCGCCTGGTTCTGGACGCTCCCCACGAACCCGCCGCCGCCGCCCATGAGGAAGCGGCCGTTCCAGTCCTCGGCCAGCGGGAGGAGGAGTTCGAAGTGGATTTCCTCGTCGATCGTCCCCCGCACGCGGCAGTGCGCCGGGTCGTTCGCGTTGGCCTCGACCTCCGACACTTCATCGAGGACGAAGCCGCTCCACGACATGGCGGTCAGTTGATCGCACGCGAGGGCGGGGACGAGGTCGACCGTGGGGGCGGGGGCGAAGGCGGTCAGGGTCAGGACGGCGGCGGACGATACCGCGAGGCGGCGCGTCGGAGTCATGTGTCTTTCCGGGTCGGAGTCCCGCAACTCGCGCCTCCGGGCGTGACCGGCGGGTCAGGGCTCGGAGGCGCGACCGAACGGGATTACGGTGCCGCCGGGGACGCCGGGCCGCAACGGTCCCCAGGCCTGGCAGTCCGTGGCAAAACGCAGCGTCAGCGCCGCGAGCGGTGAAGCGCTCGCCTGACAAGGAGCGACGAGGGAGCATAGCAGCGCTATTCTGCATGATTTAGGGTAACTAACATATGTTACAATATGTTATAACAACAACTGCAGTCCTCATCCCCTCTTTACGCCCCTATTCCTGAACGGGATTCCGTGCGATCCCGCTGGACGTTGGCGAACGTGGATTCCCGTGGATCATGGACTTGCGGACATAGCCGCTCGGGCTAGCCGCAAGGTTGCCGGCATCCTTGCCCTCGATCCATTCTCCCAACGACCACACGGTTTCTCTAGTCTTTGGCGCGCGGCCCGCGCTCCCGCTCCGTCCGTGCTTCCTAAGCAGCCGGTTCAGCAGCTTGCCGTCCCAGCGGCTTCCTGCGGCGTCTACGCGGAGCCACCCTCTTGGCTGGCCAGCCGCTCGGCTTCGTCCGCCGCCGCCTCGATCGTGCGGAACCCCGGTCCCGACCGGTCGGCAGCCGTCGAGACCGTCCGGGACGCGGCCACCGCGTACCAACGATCCGCGCGGTCGTCTTCGCCTTCCATGCAATGGCCGCGCTCGAGCCGATACCCGACCCATTCGGCGCGGAACCGGTGAGCCCGCAGAATGACGCCCTCATCGAAATCGCTCATCGAATCATGCCCCTTGTCGAGGGAGAGCCTTGGGGGGTGAGGCCTGGTCAATGGCGGCTTGAGGGTCGGGGACGTGCTCCCGCGCTGGGATCGTCAGTCCGGCTGATTCTAACACGCGAGGCCTTCCCGCGCGGAACTAGACTCGTACGTTATCGGTCGAGTTCTGGTATCTTCGAGGCGAAGTGTCCGTGGCGATAGCAAAGGCATGGGAACCAAGAGGACCTATGTGGCTTTGGATTTCAGCAAGTCTCTTGATCGCAGCTGCGTTGTTCTCTCCGTTTTCGGGACGTCTTCAGAGCACTGGCTTGTGGGCGGGAAAGGCCCTGGCTCCAGAAGAAGCAGTTGACGCCTGCCCCCGGGGTCTACAGGACGCACTCACCGATGGTTGGCCAAGTACCATAGGGATGCTCGGTGGTACAATGCCGCTCGTCGCGATAGGGATTAGCTTTCTCCACGCGTGGTGGTTACCCCTCGCGATGCTCGGGGCTTGGTCTGTGCTGGTGGCGATTTTGGAGCGCACACCGATCGCGAGCCCATGGGTTGACAGGTATCTAATGATACTGCTTGAGCATGCCCAGCGGCGCGAGGCCAACTACGCTACCGCTGGTGATATCATGCGCGCAGAGGCAGCGAGGGAACTTAAGGAGCAACTGAAAGGCCTTCTCACCGTCTATTCGGGTAAGCAAGTTCGTGCTCCCTCCATGAAGATGGCGAAAGCAGCGCCGCACGGTGATGCGTTATGGCTTACTCGGAGCCGATCGGACCGCTCGTAAGAACAGATCGCGGCAGCCTTGGCACACGTCCGGCCGCATCCTCCGGTCGTTAATCTGTTCGCGGCGGTTGCCACCGTGAATCGTGTGGCGGGGGGGCTGTACCCAGCCGAGGGCCGTGCGACTCTCGTGTCTCTGGCAGAAGCGAACCGGCTCCCACACCGTGGAGAGGTGAGCTGCCGGGGGGCGACTTTGGGGGGGCGCGCAGAAGAGGGTCCGCGCCCCGTGGGATGCCCGCCCTGTGCACGGGATTCGGGGAACCCCGTCAACGGCTTGGACCGGCGTTGCGGTCTCGACCGCCGGGGCGCGTCAGGTCTAGCGGGCCGCTGGGTCTCGCGGGCACCGGATGTCCCGTCGTGCTCGGACGAGCGTGTCACTGGCCCGTCCAGCCGCTAGATTCGCCGCAGCAACGCTTGGTTCTCCTACCTCAGCCGTTCGACACGCCACCGCAAGGCCTTGATCTCGGATTGCCGCCGTTGCCGCACCCGCGCTCATCCCGACACCTGCGCGGATAACCTCCGCAACGCCATCGTCAACCGCTCCTCTAACGCGGTCAAGGAGCTCTTCGCTTCTCTCGACACCAGTTGGACGGTGGCGGCGGGAGGCACCGCTGGCGGAGGCCGGTTCGCCTCCGGGACGGCTCATTTCGGGGGTTGTTGACACCGCCCGAAACGGTCCCCTGACTGTACGTTACGGCGATTTCGACGACCTGATATTCCGCGCGTTGGCTCCCGCGCCGAGGGCGTGGATCATGCCTCCGGGGCAGCCGACATCTCCGCCTGGGGGGAGAGCGACGGGTCGCCGCTCAGTGGCCCGCGGCTTGCGGTTCTCCGGGGAGCCAGATGTGTTTTCGCGTTACGAAAACCTCTGGCCGGGGGCATCCCCCGGACCCCGGAACGACATCCGCGTCCGCGCGCCACCAAAGGAGGCCGCCCCGACATGGTCCGTCCCCGCAAGCCCGAGGTCGAACGCCGGAGCCGCACGATCTGCGTTCGCGTCACGACTGCTGAGGCCGCAGAGATCGCCGAGCGGGCCGCGGCGGCCTGCATGACGGAGGGCGGCTACATCCGCCGGAGGGCGCTGGGGCAGCCGGTCCATACGGCGACTGTTCACCGTCTCGGCGCCAGGGAGTGGGTCGAACTCCACCGGATCGGCGTGAACCTCAACCAGATCGCCCGCGCCCTGAACTCCGGGGCCTCGGCACCGGCCGGAACGCTGGAGGCGGTCGAGCGAGGGGCCGAACTTGCGGCCGGTCTGCTGACCGGCGAGGCGCTGGATCGATGATCCCGAAGATCAACGGGCTGGGGCGCTCGTTCGCCGGAGTCGCGGCGTACTGCCTTGCACGATGCCCCGGCGCCGGACAACCGCCGTCCAAAGACCTCGAAGCGGGTCGGGTGGACCTACACCCGGAACCTTGCGACGGTCCGGCCGGAGCGGGCCGCGCGGCTGATGGCCGTCACCGCGAAGACGGCCCCCGGCCTCAAGCCGTTGGCGGGCGGCGCGCCCGGCGGGCGGAAGCTGGCGAAGCCGGTCCTGCACACTCGCTCAGCTGGGCGAGGGACGAGACGTCCACGGCAGGAGATGAGCCGGGCGGCGGGACGGGAGTCTGGAGGCGCTGGGGCTGGAGGGCCGCGAGGCGCTGATCGTCGCGCACCACGGCACGCGACACCCGCATGTCCATGTGATCGCGAACTGGGTCGATCCGGAGACCGGGAAGGCAGCGAAGCTCGGCAACAGCAAGCTCCGGCTGTCGCGCTGGGCCGAGGGCTACGAGCGAGAGCAGGGCCGGGTCCGGTGCGAGGAGCGGGTCAAGAACAACGAGCGGCGCCGGGCGGGGCGGGAGGTGGTTCGCAACCCGTGGGAGCGGCCGCTTAACTGGGCGCGCTACCGCCGCGAGGGGATGCTGTCCGGGCGGGCGCGGCGGGCGAGGGCGCCGCGCGAGGAGGTACGGGTCGACATTGAGGCCTGGCGGCGCGCCGAGGCGCGGGCTTGGGAGAAGGTCGAGGACGGGCGGTGGCTGGGGTTCTGGCGGCTCAAGAGTCGGGCGCGGAGGGAATGGGCCGAACTGCACAAGCGGCAGGAGGAGATGCGGCAGAGGCTCGAACGGGAGAGCCGCACCGTGCGCGGCCGGCTCCGGATCTGGCGGATCGAGCGCTCGTTGCGGGAACTCGTCGGGGCGGCTCGGGGCCGGGAGGACCTGGTTGAGGGCTGGCGCGAGGATCTCGACCGATACCACAAGCGCGAGCGGGCCGCCTTGGGCAAGGCACACGGCGAAAGCGCCCGGGAGATCGAACGGAAGGTGAGAGAGAACTACCGAAGGGTGTTGCAGGACGCGGAGCAGTAGGCGCAGGAGATTAGGGAACGCGAGGGGACGTGGGGCGGGCGCGCAGCCCGAGCATCACCCGCATTGTACGGCCGCCGCCCCAGCCCCGAGGCCCCGAGTTCGGCGGGGGCGGGTTCGAACGATAACCCTTGATGTCGCGCCGGCGTGGACCCTGATCAGCGTATCCCGTATCGACGGGAACCCGACGCCCAAATTCAGCGAGCGCTCGGGCCGACCATATCTGCGGGGGCCTCATGCCGGGAGATCCGTCAACACGAGCTGTCGAGGATGAAAGCGAACGGTTTGATTCCCGGGAACTACCTCGCAGCTTCCGCTCCATCGCTGACAAGCACCGAATCGACCAAAGCACGGACATACGCCCGCATTTCACAGGGGTCATCGAGATTCAGCTGAGGCACGGCCTCGGGGTTCGTGATCTGACACAATTGATCGAGGACCAGGCCAGTTTGGAGCGCGGCTTCGTCCAGTTCATCCATCCGCGATTCCATCCTGTCGAGTCTGTGACCCACACCGTCCCAAGCGCTCACGGTGTAGAAGAATAGAATCGCAAATCCGATGATCGCGGCGGTTTGTCCGAGACCTTCCTTCTTCATCCTCTACCTCCAGCAGACCTTCGTGGCATCGGCGAGTTCTCGCGCCATCACTTGGAGCGCCGGTACCCCAAGGGCGGCGCGGTCTGGGATTCTCCCCCGGAGAAGTTCGTTGGGCTTCATGCCGGTGGATGATTCAAAGGAGTCCCGAGCGCTTCGAAAGCCCTTGAGCGCCCGGCAATCGGGACAACCGGCTTTTCTGGCGGCGTCGTCAGCACCCACGAAAGCAATCACGAGGACACCGACATGTTCTTGATCCCGGTTCTCGTCGATCATGGCAAGAATGTTCCGTCGTATCTCGCAGGTGGGGTTGCTAGAGGTAGTGCGGGGAATGAGCCCCGTGAAGAAGCCGATTCCGACAAGCGGAACGATCACGACGGCAAGAAGCAGCGTTTTGCGCGACGTGAGACGGAACATCGGCACCTCCTACAAGCGACCGCGACCGCAAGACCCGTTCCGTCGGTGGAGTCAGGCTTAGCACGGTCGCACCGGGAAGGACAGTATAGCGCCCCAGTCTTCTTGGACGCTCGCACGCCCGCGGATCAGCTGGCCGGCTAGGCTTCCGCGTCTCTGCGCTCCCCGTGTCAAATAGACCGACCAGTCGTCCATCAGCCGACGACGACGCTCGAACAGGTCCGTGCGCCGGTAGGCGGCTTCGACCTTGTACTTGACCACGTGCGCCAGCGCCGCCTCGACCACCTCCCGGGGATGATCGGTTTTCTCCGCCGCCCAGTCCCGGAACGACGACCGGAACCCGTGCGGCACCGCCTCGATCCCGTGCTTCTTTAGCGGACGGTTCAGCCGCTTCCCATCCAGCGCAACGCTGCGCTCGTTCACGAACACGACTGGCTCCTGCCGCCCTCCAGCTTCCGGGCCGGCTCGAGGATCTCCGGCGCCCGGCCGCACAGCGGCACCCGCTGCTCCCGCCCGGTCTTCATCCGGGTTGCCGGAATCGTCCACACGCCCGAGTCCAGGTCCATCTCGCTCCACACCGCGCCACGGACCTCGGCGCCCCGCGCCGCCGTCAGCACCATGAACTCGAACGCCAACGTGTCCACCCTCGACGGATCCGACGCCCGCACGCGCTCGATGGCCGCGGCGACCTCCCCATGAGGCAGAGCCTTGTGGTGGGTGACGACATCGTGCTGCGGACCCAGCAGGTGAAGGATCCGGTCGCACGGGTTGTCGGTCCGCTACTCCATGGCGATAGCCCATTCCAAGACCGCACTGATCCGCATGTGGACGAACCGCGCCGTGGGAGCCTTGGAGTGCCAGATACCATCGGCCTTGGCACGTCCGACTTGCAGCGCTATGTGACCAAGGACCGACGCAGTAGCGCAGCGGTTCAGGCGAGATGCAGCGCCGCTCGAACGCAGCGAGGCTCTTGCCACGGACTGCTGCGGTCGCGGATCAGCGCGGTTTGTCGCGCAAGCGCAGACGGGCGTTGCTGGCCTCCGCGTGGGTCCGCAGCATTCGCTCCGCCTCGTCGTGCGTGATCTCGCCTGCCTCGACGGCCGCGTGGAGCCGGCGAACCTCCATGGCCAACTCGGTGGTGAACTCCTCCAGCTTGGGAGCCCACTCCCCGAAGCGCTCCAGCACGCCTTCAAGAAGCAGCCAGGAATCCCCGGGAAATTCCTCCTTCGTGATGTCGCCCGCTCGCAGGTGCTCAGTGAGCCTATCGTGCGTAATCTCGACCTCGCGCTTGACGCGCTCGAGCTGCTCGATCGTCCTGCGGAGGCGCACCTTGGCTTCCGGATCAAGCTCGATCGCCTGGAAGATTCCGTCTTCGTTCACGTACCCGACGCCACCTTCCGGATCGACCGCCCATTTCCCCGAGTGGACCAGGGGCGTTCCATCCCCGTCCACCTCCCTGACCTCCACTTCCTGACTGTTCCAGCCAGCGACTCCCTCCGCGCTGACGACGCCTTCCAGGCGCGAGGCGCGCTCGGGCTCGGCCGGGCTCTGCGGGATCGGCGTGTCGCAGGCCAGAGCGAACAGGCCCAATCCGGCGGCGGCGGTGAGGATGGAAGCCCGGACTCGCGGCTTCTTCGTCGAGGTCTTGATCATCATGAGTCTCCTTTCCATGACAGGGCGTCCGCCGCGGATCAGGGCCGGTACCGGCTCCGGGGTCCGCCGACTCCCGCCCGCGACCGCCAGGAGCAGCCGGGCGTAGCTTCGGACGGGGGTGCCGCAGGCTAGGACACGGCGGTCGCAGTCTCCTTCCACCGCGAGCCGGAGCCTGACGAGGGACCACCAGACCGCGGGGTTCCAGGGTGAGAGCGACGCGAGCAGGAGCCCCGTCGCCAGCAGAGCGGGATCCCGGGCCCGCACGTGCTCCCGTTCGTGGAGCACGACCATCTCGATGTCCCTCTCGCCGAGTTCGAAGGTCCACGACGGAAGGACGATACGGGACCGAATCAGCCCCACGACGGCCGGCCCGAATCTCTCCGACCGCAGAACTTCCTCGCCGCAGACGTCCCGCGGTTCCCACGTCGCGCGCAACCGCCGCAGGCGGAGGCAGAGCAGAGAAAAGAGGATGAGGACAAGGATGGAACCCGCGATCCAGAGGGCTCCGAGAGAATCCTCCAGCCCGACCCCGCCGAGAAAGCTCCGGCTTTGCTCAGGGAGCGACGGCGCCGGAGTTCCGAGTTCGTACAGGGCGCGAACGGGGAGCGCGAACGGTCCGGGACCGTTCGTGGCCGCGGCGGCGGGAAGAAATCGGGGAAAGAACGGAGCCAGTCCGCCGACCCCGAGGGCGCCGAGCCAGACCCACCGGGTCGGTCGGCCGTGGGCCCGCAGACCCCGATCGAGGCACCACGCGGCCCCGCCGACGAGGCCCGCGACAATCAGCCCGTACATCATCGTGGCCAGAGTCATGGCTCGCTCTCCTCGAGGTCGTCGAGGATCCGCCGCATGCGCTCCAGTTCCTCCGGCGACACTTCCCGGCCCGAGATGAGTTGGGCGAGGACGAGTTCCGCCGACCCGCCGAAGATCTTGTCCCGGATCCGGGCCAGGGCCGTCTCTCCCGCCGTCTCGGAGGCGACGAGCGGGAAGTATCGATAGGCGCGCCCCTCCGCCTCGTGCCGGACGGCGCCCTTCTTCTCCAGGATCTGGAGGATCTTGAGAACGGTCGTGTAGCCGACCTCATCCTCGAGTGCCTCCATGACCTCGCTCACGGAGCCGGACCCGCGGCGCCACAGGACGCTCATGATGTCCAGCTCCCGGTCGCTGAATGTCGGATCCCTCAAGGCTTCACCTCCTTCAGACAACGTCCCCGCCCAAACATATACGAACATCTTCGTACGAAAGGATACGTGGTTCAGTCCGCCTCGTCAACGAAGATCTTCGTACATGCGCCGGCCCTTGTGAATCCCGACCGGTCGACCAAGGCTCCCGGAACAACCCCGACCTCCGACGAGAACGCCTTTGACGGGGCCATATCCGAGCAGGTGACAACCGACGGTGCGATGGATCTGAGACGGGACGAGCGAGAGGTCCTCGACGGAAGCCGGGGGGAGATCCCCCGCAAGCTCCTCCTCACCATGGTCCGCTTCGGCGCGGCGATGGATGCGGAGCGGCTCGTGCCGGTGGAGGGTCCCGGGCACCTCGTGATCCCGGAGTCCAAGCCCGGCGTGGGGGCGCGAACGGAGTTCCTCGAGGCGCTCGTCGACGCCGGGGTTCGGGCCGCGCTCCCCTTCACGGCCGACCCGGCCACGATCCTCAACGAGACGCTGTCGGATCTGACGGACGAGCAGCGGGAGCGGCTCGCCCGCGCGTACCCGATGGAGGTGCGCTACCGGGAGGCGCTCACGAAGCTGGGGCTGCGCGACGCGGGCGGGCTGACCTGCACGCCGTGGTTCGAGGAGGTGGCGAACCGGCCCTCGTACGGCCAGATCGTCGCGTGGGCGGAGTCCTCCGCGGTGGTGTACGCGAACTCCGTCATCGGCGCGCGCACGCACCGGAATCCCGGAATCATCGATCTCATCTCCAACGTCGTCGGCAAGACGCCGCTCGCGGGCCTGCTGACCGACGAGGGGCGGCGGGCGAACTGGCTCGTCGAGGTCGAGGCGGAGGGGCCGATCAACGGCCAGGTGCTCGGCTACCTCATCGGGCGCGAGGTCGGCGACGGGATCCCCTGGGTGACGGGCCTAGCGGACATGCTCGAGGGCGGCAAGCACCCCGCCAGCGGGAAGTTCCTGCGCGACTTCGGGACGAACGCCTCCGTGGGGGGCGGGGTCGGCCTCTTTCACGTGGAAGGCGTCACCGTGGAGGCGAAGCGGTACGGCCGGCGGCTCATCCGCGACGACGCCCGCCGGCTGACGATCGACGAAGGGCGGATCGAGTCTGTCGGGGCGTCGCTGCGCGCCCACCGCCCGGTCGAGGAGCTGCGGCCGAACAAGGTCCTGCTCGGCTGCCCGCACCTCACCTACGACCAGCTCTGCGCGTGGACGGATGCCGTGGAGGGCGAACTCGCCAACGCCGGGCGCGACCGCCTCGCGGTGGAGACGGTCTTCGTCGCGGCCCCCGACGTGGTGTCCCGCTTCCGCGCCGAACATCCGGGCTTCGCGACCCTCGCCCTCGCGGGAGGACACGTGGGCTCCTTCTGTCTCGAGGCGTTCATGCAGGACCCGATCCTCGCGCCCGCCTGCGTCGTCACGAACTCGAACAAGCTCCGCTACTACAGCCGGAACGTGTACATGCTCGACGACGAGGCGCTCCTGCGGGTGATGGTGACGGGCAGCACCCAGGGTGCCGCAGCGCCCTCCCCGGGGGCCTCCTCACGGACCTCCATCCGGGATCGCGCCTGATGCCCTGCCTTCAGGGCCGGGCGCTGATCGCCGGCGAGATCGCGGCGCCCGCCGCGGTGTCCCGCGTCGGGTTCAACCCCTTCGCGAGCTTCAGCGACCAGTTCGACGGCGGGATCGACACGGCCGTGTGCGGGGATCCGCAGAACACCGAACTCTTCGGCGAGCCGCTCACCGGACGGATCGTCCTCGCGCCCTTCTGTGTGGGCTCGACGTCGGCCGGACCCTGCTGGGAGCGCATCGCCGAACTCGGCCTCGCCCCCGCCGGACTCCTCCTTCCCGGGGACGTGGATCCGCTCACGGCCGGGGGGCTCATCCTGGCCGATGTCTGGCTCGACACGCCGATCGTGTGCGTGGACCGGCTGGGGCCCGAACTGCTCGATCAGGTCGAGACCGGCGACGAACTGCGGGTCGGCCGTGACGGCGTTGTGACCTGGTAGCCCTCAGCCCGCAGCCCTGGCAGGCCAGGCGTCCGCCGCGTCAGTCATCAGAGGCCGTGAGCCAGCCTTCCCGCTCGAAGGCGGGCGACGGGTAGGTGTAGAACCCCTTCCCGGACTTCACGCCCAGTTCCCCGCGCTCGATCATTCGGTCGAGGAAGCCGGGCGGCCGGTCCGACGGGTCTCCGGAGGCCTCGTAGTACACGTTCTCGATGTCGCGCACGACGTCGAGTCCGACGACGTCCATGAGTCCGCACGGCCCCAGCGGCGTGCCCCAGTCGAGCATCCACGCCCGGTCGATCTCTTCCGCGCTCAGGTATCCGCCGGCGATCAGGTGCAGCGACTCCTTCTTCACGGCGCGCCAGATCCGGTTCGTCGGATAGCCCTGGATCTCGCGGCGGGCGACGATCGGCACGAGGCCGAGCCGGCGCAGGAACCGCTTTGCCGCGTCGGTCGTCGCGGGGTCGGTGCCGGGGTGTCCCATGACCTCGACCTTGAGATCCTCCGGCGTGCCGAAGTTCATGTTCGTGAACCGCCCCGGACGGCCCGTCGACTCCGCCAGCCACGATCCCGGCAGCGAGGAGGTGTTGGAGGCGATGAACGCGTCCGCCGGCGCCGCCGCGCCGATTTGCCCGAGAACGACACGCTTCAGTTCGAGGTCTTCGGGGACCGTCTCGATGACCCAGTCCGCCTCCCGCACACAGTCCTCGAGATCCCGGCACGCCTCCACGTGCCCATGCGTCGCGCCGGCCCCGTGCCCGTCCGCCCCGTCCGCGGCCTCGAGCAGTGCGCGCACATCTTCGATCGCTCCGGCGAGCGCCTCTTCCGAGACATCTTGCAGCCGCGCGCGCACCCCCCGCACCGCGCAGCCGTACGCGATCCGCCGTCCCATCGTTCCCGCGCCGATAATGGCTACGATCCCCGCGACGCGCTCCGTGCCGGACATGGCATCCTCTTGTGAATCGGTGTGAGATGGTCAAGGCTCCCGGAGGACCGGGAACGACCTCCCGAGACGAACACAGCCGTCACAGCCTTCCGAGGAGCGGATGACCACAACCTGGAACTACGGCGACCCCTACGCCTACATGGACAGGGTCGCCGGCGGCATGCCCCCCGTCATCATCTGCCTGGCCGCGAACGGCGGCATCCAGGGCAAGGAGTATAACGACGCCCTCCCGGAGACGTCCGAGGAACTGGCCGACTCCGTCGGCGAGGCGTACGACGCGGGCGCCTCGATGGTGCACATCCACGCCCGCGACCCCGGGACGCTGTGGAAGGGGGCGACGACGACGGAAGTGTGGCTGGAAGCGAACCGCCGCCTGCGCGAACGCTGCCCCGAGATCATCATCAACAACACGACTGGCGGCGACCTGTGGATGGACGATGAACAGCGCCTGTCCTGCCTCGACGCCAACCCCGAGGTCGCGTCGCTGAACCTCGCCCCGGACATGGGCAAGTTCAAACTCAAGCCGCGCGGGGAGGAGTACACGCACCCCCGCCCCGCGATCGACTTCGACGACTGCACGCCCTTTTCCTACAAGCAGATCGCACACTTCGCGGCGGAGATGAAGGCGCGCGGCATCAAGCCCGAACTCGAGACGTACCACCCCGGCTGCGGGTGGGTGATCCGGGACCTGATGGCGCAGGGCCTCATCGAACCGCCCTACTGGGTACAGACCGTGATGGGCTACCAGACGTCGAGCTGGCCGACCGTCGACAACGTCGTGAACATGGTCCGCGAGTTCCCGGAGGGTTCCGTCTGGCTCTGCTCCGGCATCGGACCGCACCAGCTCCCGATGACCACGCTCGCGACCCTCATGGGAGGACATGTCCGCGTCGGCCTCGAGGACAACATCTACTACCGCCGCGGCCACAAGGTGGAGAGCAACCGCCAGCTCGTGGAGCGCGCCGTCCGGATCGCGCACGAGCTGAACCGCGAGGTCGCCACGCCCGCGCAGGCGCGCGAGATGCTGGGCCTCTCTTCAACCCCCTCACAGTACGGCTGAGCCCATGACCGAGCCCATCACCGAGCCGGCGTCCCCGGACGCGGGCGGCGAGCGGGAGGTCCTCGGGAGAGGGATCCGGCTTCGGTCGCTCTTCTCGCTCGCCTTCGGCACCATCATCGGGGTCGGCTGGATCACGGTCATGGGGGCGTGGCTGAGCGGCGCCGGCGCGATCGGGGCCATCATCGCCTTCGTGGTCGGCGGCCTCGGCATGCTCGCGATCGGGCTCTGCTACTCGGAGATGGCGGCCGCGTACCCGGTCACCGGCGGCGAGGTCGCGTACGTGTTCGAGGCGTGGGGGGCGCGCTGGAGCTTCGCCGCCGCGTGGTTCCTCGCCTTCTCCTACATCTTCACGACCTCCTTCGAGGCGATCTCCGTGGAATGGGTCGTGTCGGCTCTCGTCCCGGGGTTCGGCGGTCCGGTCATCTACACGCTGCTGGGGCAGGAGGTGCGGCTGTGGAGCCTGGCTCTCGGACTCGCCGTGATGGCCGCGATCACGCTGATCAACTACCGCGGCGGAAAAACGGCCGCGTGGTTCCAGGATCTGATGACCGCCGGGCTCATCATTCTCACCATGATCTTCGTGATCGCCGGCGTGGTGGGCGGCAGCGTCGCGAACCTCGATCCCACGTTCACGGGGACGACGCCGGGGGCAGCCCTGATCGGCGTGGGCATCGTGCTCGGGACCGCCGCGTTCTGGTTCGCCGGCTTCGACACGATTCCACAGGCGATGGAGGAGGTGGAGGAGGGCGCGAAGCTGCGGCTCCTGCCGCGGGTCATGGGCGCGTCGATCCTGTTCGCGCTCGTTTTCTATTGCCTGGTGATTCTGGCGACGGCCATGAGCATGCCCCGTGCGGAGTTGCTCGCATCCGAACTTCCGGCCGCGGCGGCGATCGAGGCCGCCCTCGGCTCGCCGTTTCTGGGCCGGATCGTGCTGTTCGCCGGGCTCTGCGGGCTGATCACGACGTGGAACGCGATCTTCTTCGCCTCCACGCGGATCGTCTTCGCCATGGCTCGGGCGCACATGATCCCCCACCGCCTCGCCAAGGTGCACGACCGCTACGGCTCACCCTCCGCCGCCGTCCTCTTCGTGGCCGTCATGGGGAGCGTGGGGGCGCTGTTCGGCCGCAACGCCATCCTCGTCATCGTCGGAGGCGCCGCGATCTCGGCAATGATCGTTTTCCTGGTCGTCGTGCTCGGGGTCCTGCGGCTGCGGAAGACGCGCCCCGACCACCCGCGACCCTACACGGTGCCCGGCGGCCGGGGCTTCCTGTATCTCAGCGCCGTCGTCGCGCTGGGGCTGCTCGGCGCTTCGATCTGGGAACCCTTCCACGGGGCGGGCGGCCGGATTCCCGCCGAGTGGATCGTCCTCGTCGTCTGGGCGGCGCTGGGGCTCGTCTTCTACCGCGCCGCCGCGCCCCTCCGCCGCCAGGTGAGCGACAGGAGACTCCGCTGGCTCATCCTCAGCGACGAGGATCCGGAATGAACACGAGTCGACGCAGCTTCCTCCGCCGGTCCGCGGGCGCGCTGGCGCTGGCCCCGATCGTGCCCGTGGGGCGGCTCGCCCTGCACGCCGGACGGGATGGCGCGATCCCCGACCCTGGGACCCACTCGTCGGCCGACGCGGGTTCGCGGTCCGACGGTCCGGGTCGCCCGCAGGAAGCCTGGGTGGCCCGCGCGCGGGCCGAGATCCCCGCCTCGACCGAGAGTCTGTACTTCCAGACGGGCGGGATCGGCCCCGCCCCGAACGCGGTCATCGACCACGTCCAGGAACGACTCGTCTTCCAGAACCGGAGCCCGGCGGAACCCCGTATTGCGGACGAGATGGCGCGGATCGAGCCCGACCTGCGGGCCCAACTGGCGCGCGTGTTCGGGGCCGAGACCGAGGAGGTCGCGCTCACGCACAGCACCTCCGAGGGGATCTCCATCGTCGCCTGGAGCCTGAACTGGGAGCCGGGGGACGAGGTCGTGATCTCCAACACGGAACACCCCGCCAACGTCGTCCCGTGGTACGTCCTCCGGGACCGGTTCGGGATCGCGATCCGCGAGATCGACCTGAGCCCCGGAACCGTACTCATCGACGAGGTTCGCGACCGGCTCTCCGACCGCACGCGGATGGTGAGCATCAGCCACGTGTCGCGGAACAACGGACGGACGCTGCGGAGCGACGAGTCCGCGGAACTGGGCGATCTGCTGCGCTCGCGCGGCGTGCGCTACCACCTCGACGGCGCGCAGGGCCCCGGCTGCGTCCCGACCGACTTCCGCGCCCTCGGCTGCGACGGCTATTCGACCTGCGGCCACAAGTGGCTGCTCGGTCCCAAGGGCACGGGCGCGCTCTTCGTGCGCCGGGAGATGCTCGACGACGTGCAGCTCAGCTGGGCCGGCTCCCACAGCCACGCGACGATGGACTACGAGGGTGCGTACACCCTGCTCCCCAGCGCCGCCCGCTACGAGTTCGGCACCCGCGCGCTGGCCGACTTCGCCGGCTTCGCCCGCGCCGTCGACTGGATGGAGAACATCGGCCTGGAGAGGATCGAGGGCCGGATCCAGTCGCTCGTCGACCACGCGATCGAGATTGTCGACCGCACGGACGGGCTGGGCGTGTCGTCCCCCCGGGCGCGCCCCGACCGCTCAGGCGTATTCGTCGTTCAACTGCCCGAGGGATGCGACGCCACGCAGCTCTACAACGACCTGCGCGAAGACGAGGGAATCCTCGCCTCCCCGGTGCGAGAGGAGCGCGACTTCCGGCTATCCGTCCACTTCTTCAACACCCGCGACGAGATCGACGCCGCGATCGCGGCCATCGCGGAGCGCTGCAGCTGACCGGGAGCGGGTGAGCGGCCCACCCGCTACAGCTTCAGGCCCTGATCGTAGACACGTCGTAGAGGGGGATCCGCGCGTCTCGCGTGATCAGAACCAACCCTTCCGCCTGCGCCTGGGCGATGAGCATTCTGTCGAACGGGTCACGATGGTGCGGAGGCAGCGTCGCGGCCCGCTCCGCGTGCTCGAACGTCAGTGGAAGGTGCGCCAACCGCTTTTCTTCTACCACGTCCGCCAGGTTGTCCGGTGCCGTAAGCCGGCCCTTGGCCTTTTTGGTCCCGATTTCCCAGCCCGAGACGGCGCTCACGAACACTTCGTTGCCGGGATCCGAGATGGCGTCCCGGGCCGGCTCGGCGATCCGGTCCCAGTCGGACACCCACCAGAGGAAGGCGTGCGTGTCGAGCAGCAGCCGCACCCTCAGTCAGCGCTCGGGAAGATCGGGGAGTCTTCGAACGCCGCAATGATCTCGTCGTCGTCGTCATCGAAGTCCGGACCGATCACGATCTGACCCTCGAGACCTCCCGGCTGTCGAGGTTCGACGGATTCCCGGTAGGGCGTCAGGCGCACCCACGGTCGTCCCGAATTGCAGATCACCACATCTTCCCCTTCCCGCGCCAGCCTGGCCAGGCGGGACAACTGTGACTTCGCCTCATGCATGTTGACCTTCACGGAGGCCGTCCTTCCTTGTCCGCATGAAATCTAGCTAGACTTAGCTTAGCTAATATCCTTCGGACTGGCAAACACCTGCCGACACGTCGCTCTTCGCAGGCTGCGTCGGGGAGGGACTCCCGGCCCTACACCACTCGTCTCGGGAGCCGCGCGTTCATGGCCTGGATGATGCCGAGGAAGCCGCGGCCGGTCCGCTCGGCGACGGTGTGGGGGAGCACGGACGGATGGTCGGGGCCGACGAGGGTGGCGACGTCGCCGACCTCGACCGTCTTCTCCGGACCGATGTCGAGAATCGTGTGCGCGGAGTTGACGCCTCCGGCGACGGGGTACAGGCGGCCGTTGATCAGTACCTCGCAGGTCCCGTTCGCCTCGGACGGATAGCCGTCGGTACGGCCGACCGGCAGCAGCGCCACCCAGGTGGCCCGGTCGGCGGTGAAGGTGTGGCGGAAGCCCGCGCTGTCGCCCGGCTCGAGGCGTTCGACCCGCACCACGCGCGCATTCATGCGAAACACGGGCCTGAGGTCGGCCATGTCCCGGGCGCCTTCGCCGCCGGAAAGGTGGTTTCCGAACAGCGCGTTCCCGGGCCGCACCATGTCGTAGTGCGCCTCGGGCAGGTTGAACAGCTCGAAGGAGGGTGAGGCGTGGAGGGTGCCGAGGGGGAGGCTCTTCCCGCGGGCCCATGCGAGGAGTTCCTCGAAGCGCGCGAGCTGCTCCCGGTTGAAGTCGAGATCGTGCATGAACATGGTGTAGGTGCCGTTCACGTCGACGTATTCGCTCTGCACGAGTTCCTCGATCCAGCCGCGCGCGCGGGTGTACGGCATCCCCTCCCGGTTCATCCCCGTATCGATGAAGAGCTGGACGGGCACGGGACGGCCGAGTCGCCGGGACACGCTCCGCAGCCGCGCGGGCGCATCGTCCAGCCACACGGACTGGAGCACGTCGTGCCTCGCCAGCTCCTCGATCTCATCCTCGGATCCCTCGGCCATGACCACGATGGGCTTGGTCACGCCTTCCTCGCGCATGGCGAGCGCTTCCTCTACGCGCACGGAGGCGATGCCGCCCACCTCGGGCATCCCGGCGAGGAGCGGCCCGACCGCACGGTCGCCCAGGCCGTACGCGTTGTTCTTCACGACCGCGAGGATGGGGCGGCCGCTCGCCAGCCGCGCGGCCTCGCGGACGTTGTGGGTCCAGGCGGCGCGGTCGAGTTCGATCCACGGGTCGAAGCGCTCGGGAGTCCAGGTGCGGTCGGCGGTGCCGGCGGCGGATAACAGGCCAGCGCCTGGACTGCGCGTCCTCGCGGCGGTCGCGCAGCCGGAGGTCGCGGCGAGGCCCAGGGCGACCCCGGTCAGGTGGAGAAAGCGGCGGCGCGGAAGAGGCGGTGACGGGCGATCCATGGGGCCCTCCGGGGTTCAGCGGCGTGAGGCAGACGATCTCAGCGTTGCCAACTTTTTCCTGAAGACACTACGCTTCGCCCATGAACACGATCAACATCTTGCGCGCTGCAGACCGTCAGCTCCTTCGAGATCTCCTGCTCGAGGGTGGTCAGTCCGCTCCCATCGTCACCGCCGACAGGCTTTACTTCGAGATGTTGCGCGCCCGGATTCGCCGACACTCGACGGAGTGACGGCCCGAGGGCGGCGGAGGCGTAACGTCCCCGCGTACGTCTGGACGATCCTGGCGCTGGTGGCGGGTCTGGCCGCGGGCGGGTTCCTCCCCGTGCCGCTCGCGCCGGTGGCCGACGCCACGGCCACGCTCATCGCCTGGGTGGTCGCCGTCGTGCCGCTGCTGATCCTTGCCGCCCTCAGCCCGGCCATCGCCACGCTGATTCGGCGCGGGCTCGCCGGGCGCTTCGCGGGCGCCGTCGTCCTCTGGTACGTCTTCACGTCGACCGTCGCCGGGCTCATCGCTGTCGTGACCTCCGCCACGATCTTTCGCATCCCGCTGACCGCCGGGGACCGGGGTGTGTGGACCGAAGCCGCGGCCATGCTGCGGAGCCTCGGGGAGGGCGGAGCCTCGTGGCCGCTGCTCGCGATCCTCGCCGGAGTTCTGCTCGGAGCCTTCGGCGCCCGGCACGATCCGATCTACCGCGTGCTTCGGAGCATCGCCGACTCGATCGAGAAGGCGGGCGGGAAGCTGGCCTACGTCATGCTCCCGCTCATCCTCGCCTTCGGCATCACCCTGGGCGTGCGCTTCGGCGCGAGCCTGGGGCTGTCGCACTATCTGACGATGGCCGCCTATACGGGCGCGCTCGTCCTGGTCTGGTGGGCGTTCTACACGTTCGTGCTCGTGCGGAGGGTCGGACGCCGGCCCGTGGGGCCCGTTCTGAGCGAGTACTACGTGCCGACTGCGGTCTTCGCCGCGGGCACGTGTTCGTCGCTGGCGACGCTCCCGGTCAACCTCGCCAACGCGAAGAAGATCGGCGTCCGCGACGAGGTGGCCGACTTCGTGCTCCCGTTCGGCGCCGTCGCGAACCTGGACGCCAGCGCGCTGGCCTACGTCGCATACGGACCCTTCGTCGTGAGCCATGTGTTCGGCCTGGAATTGAGCTGGATGATGATGCTCGCCGCCTGGCCCGCCGTCGTCCTGTTCACGATCGCCGCTCCCGGGCTCCCCGCCGGGATGGGGACGGCGCTGTGGAGCGCGACGCTGTTCGCGAGCATGCTGGGGCTCGAAGGTCAGGCGCAGGGCGAGTTCATCGCGAGTTGGATCGCGCTCTCCGGGGGCATCCCCGACATGCTGCGCACCGCGACCAACACGACCGGAGACGGCTACACCGCGATCATCTTCGACGGCCGCTTCGACGAGTTCTTCGCGAGGGATCGTGGCTGACGGGACGGCGACCGAGGCGGGCGTGGACCTGACCCCGGGAGCGCAGCGGCTCGTGCATGTGAACGGGCGTGTGCAGCCGGGTGAGGTCGTCGTGATCGTGACCGATCCCACGATGCGGCGGTACGCGGATGCCGTGGCGGGGACCGCCCGCGACGCCGGCGCCGACGTCACCGTGTGCATGATTTCCATGCGGAATCAGGACGGGCAGGAGCCGCCTCCGCCGGTCGCCCGGGCCATGGCCGAGGCCGCCGTGATTTTTTCCCCCGTGCGCATCTCGATCACGCACACGCGAGCGATGCGGGCCGCTCTGGACGCGGGGGCGCGCGTCTGCATGATGACGGCGTACACCGACGCGATCATGACCAGCCCCGCGCTGCTCGAGACCGACTTCGCGGCGCAGGCCGATGTCTGCCGCCGCCTCGGTGCGGCGTTCACGGAGGGCGAGTCGGTGCGGCTTACTTCCCGGCGCGGGACGGATCTCCGCTTCGGGATCGAGGGTCGCGTCGCCAACGTGCTCACGAACATCCCGGAACCCGGAGAACTGGCCCCGGTCCCCGATATCGAGGTCAACGTCGTGCCGGTGACGGGTTCGGCCGAGGGCACGCTCATCATGGACGCTTCGGTCCCCTACCTCGGCATCGGCATCCTGGAGGAGCCCATCGTCTGCTCCGTGCGCGAGGGCGCCATCGCCGAAATGACCGGCGGGGCGCAGGCCGACTTCCTGCGCGAGCACCTGGAGTCCTTCGCGGACCCGCACTGCTTCAACGTCGCCGAACTGGGCGTCGGCCTGAACCCGAACGCCCGGCTCACCGGAGAGATGCTCGAGGACGAGGGCGTCATGGGCACGATCCACATCGGCATCGGCACGAGCCACACCCTCGGAGGGGAGATCGTGGCGCCGACGCACTACGATCTCCTCATGTGGGAGCCCACCATCGCCGTCGACGGCCGCGTCGTGCAGCGGGACAAGCAGGTGCTGGCATGAAGCGGGTGGTGACATGAGACAGGAGCCGGCATGAGAGAAGGTGCGGAGATCCTGGTGCGGACGTGCGCCGGCGTCCGGGAGGCCGAGGATGTCGTCATCGTCACGGATCCGGAGCGGATGACGATCGCCCGGGCCGTCGCCGACGCGGCGCTTGAGGCCGGCGCCATCCCGAGTATCGTGGTCCCGCCCGAGCGGTCGATCGACAACGAGGAGCCGGGACCCGCGGTGGCCGCGGCGCTCGCGGCCGCCGACGTCGCCTTCCTGCCCGTGACGCTGGCGCTGGCCCACACCCGCGCCGTGCGCGAGGCAATAGGCGCCGGAGCCCGGGTTCTCTCGATGACGGCGTTCACTGAACGGATGATGCGCGAGGGCGGGCTGTTCACGGACTTTCGGGCGCGCAAGCCGCTATGCGACGCCATCGCGGCGAGTCTCACCGCCGGCGAGCGCCTGCGGGTGACGAACCCCGCCGGCACCGATCTCACCATGAGCCTCGCAGGCGTGACCGGGAACAGCCACGGCTGCCTCCTGGAGGGCCCCGGCTTCTCCGCGGTTCCCAACATCGAAGCGAACTGCGCCCCCGCTCAGGGCGCCGCCGAAGGCGTGTTCGTCTGCGACGGGAGCATCCCCTACTACGGCGTGGGCCCGATCCGCGACCCCGTGACCTTCCGCATCTCGAAGGGCTTCGTCACCGACGTCGAGGGCGGCGACCAGGCCGAATTCCTCGCGGACCTCCTGGCCCGGCAGGACGACCGCTGGGTCTACAACCTGGCCCAGTTCGCCTTCGGCCTGAACCCGGCCTGCACCGAGTTCACCGGCGAGATGCTCAACGACGAGGGCGTCAACGGCACCGTCCACATCGGCATCGGCACCTCCGCCAACCTCGGCGGCACCGTCTCCGCCAAGACCCACTTCGATGCCATCGCGCGGGCCCCAACCGTATGGATCGACGACGAAGCCGTACTCCGTGACGGAGAGATCCTCGACGTTGCTTCGGAGTAGGACGTTCCCGCGGGAAAGTCCGGGACGCGGATCAGGGGTTCAGAAGTCCTGGACGAGTTCCCTCATGCGGCGCTTCGTCGCGTCATCCGGCAGACGGCCGAAGGCGCCTTCGATGTTCTCCGTCATGTGGTCCGGGTTCGTCGTCTCCGTGAGGGCGCACGTCACGGCGGGGTGCGCCAGGATGTACTTGAGGGAGAACTGCGCCCAGCTCGCGCAGTCGAACTCCGCCGCCCACTCGGGTAACTCGTGTCCGCTCACGCGGCCGAAGTAGCTGCCGTTCATGAACGGGCGGTTGATGAGGACGGCGAGCCCGAGATCTTGCGCGAGCGGCAGAAGACGGTCCTCCGCGTTCGGCTCCATCACCGAGTAGTTCACCTGGACGAAGTCGAGGGGCTGCGTCCGCATGAACGACTCGAACGCTTCGTGCTGGGGGATGCTGGAGGTGGTGACGCCGATGTAGCGCGCCTCGCCGGAGTCCTTCCAGCGGAGCACGTTCGGCCAGTGCACGTCCAGGTCGCGCATGCTCTCGACCTCGAGCAGGTCCAGGGTGCGGCTTCCGACGAGCCGCTGGTTCTGCCGCATCTGCTCGATGCCCGCGGCTTCCCCGTCCGTGTTGATCTTCGTCGCGACGAAGAGGCGGCCGCTGAACTCCGGCGCCGTCAGGACCGTGCCGAACTCCGCGTCGATCTCCGGCGTGCGCGGCGAGGTGTCCACGACCCGGCCGCCGTGATCGAGAAGCACGCGGATCACGCCCGCCACGGGCTCCGTCCCTTCGGTCGGGATCTCGAGCACGGGCTTCGAGGAGCCGAAGCCGACGATGGGCAGCGTCTCCTCCGTTCCCGGGATCGGTCGGGTGGGAAGCGTCTCCTGGACCGACGGCGTGTTTCCGAACAGCGTGCGCGGGGTAGCCAGCGCGACGCCGGCGCCCGCCAGACAAGACAGAAAGTCGCGGCGCGTCGTGTCACTCAGCTTCGCCATCGAAGACCTTCCTCCACAGATTGCCTGGAGGCGTCGCGGGTCAGGGACCCAGCGCCCCCACGGGGATCACGCTCACCCCATCCTCCCGGGTGTAACCATACCCGCTGCTTACGATCACGCCCAGCGCGGCCGGCGGCCCCATCCGATCCGAGTCCACCTTTTGCGCCAGGCGGAGCAGGTTGTCCGCGGCTTCGTCCGCTCTTCCCTCGCCGAGCTTTACCTCGAAAGCCGCCCAGCGACCATCGTTGCACTGTATGATCGCGCCTACCTCGAGGCCGGCCTTTTCGCGGTAGTGAAACACGTCGGCGTCCGCCGCCTGGGCGTACACCCTCAGATCCCGCACGACCATCGACTCGAAGAGGAGTCCCAGGAAGTCGAGGTCGCGGAGCAGCCGCGTGGGAGTCGCGCGCACGGCCGCCACGGCGAGAGAGGGATCCGCAAGGTGCCGGATCGGCTTGTGTCTCAGCACCGACCGGGATCGCAGGTGAGTGGGCCAGGCGGGTTGGTTCTCCAGGATCATTATGCGTTCCAGCGCCCTCAGATACTCGGCGGCCGTGTGCTCCTTGATGGCGGACACGCCTTCGCCGGTGTCGGAGGCGAGGGTCGCCGTCGCTGCCGGCGTCGCGACGTTCCGGGCCAGGGACCGGAGGAGCATGCCCACTCTCACTGGATCCCTCCTCCTGCCGTCGCCGTTGGAGATGTCGACACGACGAATCTCGTCCAGGTGGTCCCTGTTCGCTCTGAGCGCGACTTCGGTGCTGGACTCGAGGTTCAGAGGCCAGCCACCGATGCAGATCAGTTCCGCCAGATCGCCAAGCGGAATCACCGACCTGTCCGCCCCGGCACGCGCCCCTTCCAGGAGGCCCGCCAGCGAGATTTCACCGGAAGCGCGACCCAGTTCGAAGAGTGAGAACGGACGCATGCGGAGTCTTGTAAGGCGTCCCGCCCCGGTGTGGCGCGTCGCGTCGTCGGCTGGAACGGCGGATCCGGTGAGGATGAACTGACCCGGGAGGCCACGATCGTCGACGGCCCTCCGGACGTGGTTCCAGATCGCCGGCTCCAACTGCCATTCGTCGATCAGCCGCGGCACGTCGCCGCTCAGGACGCGGGCGGGCTCGAGCCTGGCCAGGTGCCGGGCCACATCGTCGATGTCCAGCCGCGCCTCGCTGGCGGCGATTTGCCGCGCCGTGGTGGTCTTTCCACAAGCCCGGGGACCCTCGATGACCACCGCGCCGGTGGCCTGCAAGCGCTCGGTGAGTTCGCGGTCGACGATTCTGGAACGATAGGCCAATGGAGCACCTGCACCGGTTGGATCGGATCGTTACTAGGCAGAATCGTAATCGTTCGGAAGGGCTGAGGAAAGGTACAGCGGCAGATTTGGCCTAGTTTTAACGGCAGAAACGGACACAGATCACCGGCAGAAATGGCAACGATACAGCGGCAGGTTTGGACACGCTGGCGTCAAATAACCATGCAAACCTTACATCGCACGTTAGATTTGCATGGTTACGACGGGTCAGGAGCCTCAGGCGCGGCCGGTGCGGCGGAGGAGTCTGAGGTGGGTGCGGACGTTGTCGTGTTCGAAGTAGGCGTCCTGCAGGTGGCGCGCCCCGGACGACACCATCTCGGTGCGGCCGTGGAGGACACGGTGTCCGGCGCACAGCAGGATCATCCCGCCCTCCAACCGGAAGGTCACTTGGGCGCCGGGGTCGTTGACGCGGCGCGACAGTTCGTGGTAGGCGGCGTAGAACTCGCCCAGCCGGGGCTCCGAGAGGGGGATGGCCTGCATCTGCGCCGTGTTGAAGCGGATCATCCTGATCTCCCCGTCGGTGTCCAGGTCGACCATGGGGTTGGCCGCGTAGCACTCGTATTCGTCGCTGAAGATGCGGAACGGAACCCGCACCGAGCACAGCGCGTCGAACTTGTCGGGGTGCTCGCGACGTAGCGCATCGAGCAGGCCGAAACCGTCCACGACGGTCGACGCGCCACCCTCGCACTCGTTCACGAGCATGTGTAGCGCCTGCACGCTCGGGGGCCACGTGTAGCTGGTGAAATCGTTGTGCACTCCGACGGCCAGAGCCGTGTGCGCGATGTTGTATCCCTTCGGATCGAGCTTGACGTTGTGGATGCGCTCGAACAGGACCTCCCGGACCGGACCCAGCCGGGGCGCGAGTTCCTCCAGCGAATCCGGTACGGTGGGGGCGTCGACCAGCACGCAGACCCCGGTGCGCAGAAACTCCTCGATCAACTCCGCCGCCGCGCGGTCGTCCGCCAAGAACCGCTGGTAGTCGAACCTCCGCGGCTGGAACTCGCCGTCCCAGTACTGCAACTCGAGACGAGGCCGGCTCAGGAGGTCGTGAAGGTCGCTCGACCGGTGGCGCGTGCGGTGTCCGTCCGGCCAAGCGATGGAGATCGCCTCGTCGTCGGATCCGGCGCCGTCGATATCGACCGTCATCGGTCTCAGGTCGCTGGGGACGCGGAAGACGTGGAACCGCTTCTCCGTGGTCTGCTCCACGCAGCACTCGCCGCAGCCGCAGTTGTCCCGCAGCCAGAGGTAGGGGAGATCGGTGCGTTCGCCATCGCTCCAGACCGCGGTCAGGGCGTCGCCGTTCTGCACGAGACTGCTGATCGAGGCACCCATGGTCGATCCTCCCGGTCCGTGGTCACCGGCCTCCAGTGAACGCTACGGACGCCCGAGCGATCTTGACAATGCCCTTCGCTTGGGCCGACGCTGCGGCGAGGAGCCCCCGATCGAACCCCTCAAGCGGAGAGTGACCCGCATGCCCCGTACGGCTGGGACGAGCGCCGAAGCGAGCGCGGAGCCGAGCGGCCCCGTGGTCAGCTTCACCCGCATGGAGGACGGCACCCGCGAGGACTACGAACTGCTCTCGCGCCTCGAGGACGATTTCGCTGCCGACACCGCGGACCGCGTCCTGGCGCACCTCCGCCAGCTCTCCGGCTCGGTCGGCGGCTACCAGGTGGACCGGCTGGAGCACTCCCTGCAGAGCGCGACCCGCGCCCACCGCGACGGCGCGGAGGAGGAGATGGTGGTCGCCGCGCTCCTGCACGACATCGACGATCTGCTGGCCCCGCACAGCCACGGCGAGCTGGCCGCGCTCCTCCTGCGCCCCTTCGTGACCGAGCGGACGCACTGGATCGTCCGGCACCACGGCCTGTTCCAGCTCGTCTACTACGCCCACCACATGGGCCGCGACCCCAACGCGCGCGACAGGTACCGCGACCACCCCTGGTACCAGGACGCCGTGGACTTCTGCCACCGCTGGGACCAGTCCTCGTTCGATCCCGACTACGATTCGCTGCCGCTGGAGTTCTTCGAGCCGATGGTCCGCCGGATCTTCGCGCGCGACCCGTTCAGCCTCTGGCCGAGGGGGCGATCATGACCGCGCCGCCGCGGCGCCTCGACCTTCATTCGATCCGCGCGGCCGCGGTTGCCGCGGTCCTGGCCGGGGCGCTGGCAGGCTGCGCCCCGGGTGGCGACGACGAACTGCAAGCCCAGCTCGACGCCGTCTTCACCGACTACTCCAGCGCCGATGGGCCCGGCTGCTCCTTGGGCGTGATCCGGGACGGCCGCCTGATCCACGCCACCGGCTACGGCGCCGCCAACCTCGACTACGGCATCCCGAACCGCCCCGCGACCATCTATCGCATCGCGTCCGTCTCCAAGCAGTTCACGGCCGGTGCCGTCGCCCTCCTCGCCCTCCGGGGAGAGGTGGACCTGGACGCTCCCGTCCAGCGCTACGTTCCCGAGTTCCCCGACTACCCCGACCCTCCCACGGTCCGACACCTCATCCACCATACCTCCGGCGTGCGCGACTACCTCGGGGTCTTCTCCCTGGCGGGGAGCCGGAGCGAGGACTTCATCACGAATCCAGACATCCTCGACGCGATCCACCGGCAGCGCGAACTCAACTTCCCGCCGGGCGCCGAGTACCTGTACAGCAACTCCGGCTACGTCCTGCTCGCCGAGATCGTGGCCAGGGTATCGGGTCAGAGCCTGCGCGAGTTCGCCCAGGCCGAGTTCTTCGATCCCCTCGGCATGCCTCGCACGCACTTCCACGACGACCACAACGAGGTCGTCTCCGACCGGGCCACCGGCTATTCGCCCACCGATGACGGCTTCCGGATCGACATGACGACGCTCGACGTCGTCGGAGACGGCGGCATCTACACTTCGGTCGAGGAGTGGCCCGCGTGGGACCGCAACCTCACCGAGGGCACGGTCGGCGGACCCGAATGGGTCGCGCTCATGCACGAGCGGGGCGTGCTCACCTCCGGCGACACGATTCCCTACGCCTTCGGCCTCTCCCACGGCGAACACCGGGGGGTGGCCACGGTGGGGCACAGCGGCTCGTGGGTGGGCTACCGCACGGGCATGTCCCGCTATCCGGACGCCGGCTACTCGTTCGTGGCTCTGTGCAACCGGTCGAGGATCGATCCCATGGCCCTCATCCGGAGCACGGCCGAGATCTACCTGGAAGACGTGATGGACCCGCCCGAGGAGGTCGCCGACGTGGCGGAGGCTGCGGAGGCGGAGACGGCGGAGGAGGCCCCAGCGGAGGACGACGCCTCCGACGCTCAGCCCGACCGAGATATCCCGAATCGGTCGCGTTACGCCGGATCCTTCTACAGCCCCGAACTGGACGCCACCTATCGGATCGAGGAGGAGGGCTCCGCGGGGCTCACCCTTCGCGTCGGACGGCGGGACCCGGTTGCGCTCGCGGCCGAAGCCGACGGACAACTCACGACCGAGGACGGCCCGACCTTCCGATTCTCCGAACTCGCCGGCGGCCGGTACGAGGCGATGACCGTCGACGCCGGGCGGGTCAGGAACCTGCGGTTCGCGCGGACGGAGGGGTAGCGAGCCTGGTCGCGAAACTCCTCTCCGGCGGCAATCCCCAGATTCCGAAAGGGGATGGAGATGCGCCCGTGCAGGCATACATCGCGGCCATGCCGGGCTGGAAGCGGGAGGTCGGCCGCCACCTCGACGCGCTCATCGAGCGGAGCGTGCCCGACGTCCGCAAGGCGGTCCGCTGGAACTCGCCCTTCTACGGCATCGAGAACCAGGGCTGGTTCCTCTCGTTCCATTGTTTCACGCGGTACATCAAGGTGACTTTCCTCAACGGCGCTTCGCTGCGTCCCGCGCCGCCGGTGAAATCGAAGCACGAGCACGTCCGGTACTTCCACATCCATGAGGAGGACGAGGTGGACGAAGACCGTCTGGCGGGCTGGCTTCGGCAGGCATCGGCGCTCCCCGGAGAGGACCTTTTCTGATGATTGAATGGCTGGGGATCGGTCACCTGTTCGAGCTTTCGGGGACGGAAGCGGTCGCGGGCTTCCTCGCCCCGCTGGCGATCTGCGCCGCGTTCTTCGTGGTACAGCTCATCCTGCCTGGTAGGCGGATCCCGGGTTACGTCATCGATGCGGAGACCGGCGAGCCCCGCGGTTACCGTCTGAACGGCCTGCTGGTGTTCGTGCTCGCGGAACTCGTGTGGGCGCTCGAACTCACCGGGATGCCGCGGGACTGGTTCTACCGATCCACCGCCTACCAGGTGGCCGGCGGCACGATCCTGTGCCTGATCTTCGCCCTCTTCGCCGTGTTCGGCGGGTCGCGCGCCAAGGTGGAGCGTCCGCTCGCCGCCCTGTGGGAAGGGCGCGTCCTCGAGCTCTCGTTCTTCAACGAGCGCTTCGACGTGAAGATGTTCCTGTACGTCGTCGGCGGGACGATGCTGTCGCTGAACGCCCTCTCCGGAGCCGCCTACCACTACGGGCTCTTCGGCGCGGACTCGAATCCCGGCGTCTTCCTGTACGCGGCGTTCCTCACCTTCTACGTCTTCGATTACTTCATCTTCGAGCGCGTCCAGCTCTACACGTTCGACGTGATCCACGAGAAGCTCGGCTTCAAGATGATCTGGGGCGGGATCCTGGTGTACGGGTGGCTCTACATCCTGCCGCTGTGGGGCATGGCCGTGTACCCGGACCCCGGCTTCGCCGCGCCCTGGCGACAGGTGTGGCTGATCGGCGCCCCGGCGCTGTTCCTCGTTGCATGGGGCATCACGCGCGGCGCCAACATGCAGAAGTACACCTTCAAGCGCTGGCCCGAGCGCAAGTTCCTCGGCCTCATCGAACCCGAGTACATCGAAGCTGGCGACCGCAAGATCCTGTGCAGCGGCCTCTGGGGCGTCGCCCGCCACTTCAACTATCTCGGCGAGGGTTTCTTCTCCCTCTCCATCGCCCTCGTGTTCGGCTACTTCGCCAACCCCTGGGCCTGGACCTACTTCGTGTTCATCGTCGGCCTGTTCATTTTCCGACAGCGCTTCGACGACCAGTTCTGCGCCGAAAAATACGGCCCCGAGAAGTGGGCCGAGTACCAGGCGCGGGTGAGATACCGAATTATCCCCGGCATCTATTGATACCCGGGCGCACGGCGAGTCATGCGCGAGGAGGCGGGGAAGAAGGTGAAGAAGATGCCATCAACGGACGGCTGGTCGAGGAGGCGGTTTCTGGGGAGCGGCTCGGCGGCCGCCGCGGTCGCCGCCGTTTGGGGATGTGCGCCGGACGAGGGGATGCCGGTGGGCGGGGGTAGGCCGGCCCCGCTCACCGGGCCTCGCCGCCCGCTTGCGGAGCCGGGGCCCATGCTCCCGCCCGTCCCCGCGATCCTGCTCACCGTGAACGGCCGGCCCGGCGACCCGGACGAGATCTCGGTGCTGTGGACGTTTGTCCTGAGCGGCGACCCGCCCCAGATCGGCGTGAGCGCGGCCTTCGAGCACCAGGCGAGGGAACTCCTGGAGATGCACGACGAGTTCGTGCTCAACGTCCCGCTTGCGTCGATGGTCGAGGCGTTCGACACCGTCGATATGAACTCCGGGCGCGTGGCCGACAAGTTCGAGCTCTCGGGGCTGACGCGCGGCGCGGCGACGGTCGTCGATGCGCCCACGGTGGAGGAGTCCCCGATCCACTGCGAGTGCCGGATTTTCGACTCGCTCGAGGTGCCGCCCGAGCGGAAGATCTTCCTCGCGGAGGTCGTGGCGACGACCGCCATCGAGGGCGCGATCGACGACGCCGGCCGCCTGATCGTGCCCGCCGTGGACTTCTTCGGGATGACCGCCGGGAGCGGCGAGCACTACACGATGGGCCGCCGGGTCGGCAACATCGGGATGACGGTCGGCCGAACCGACATCAAGTACTGACGGATCGACTCAGCGCCCCTCCCACTCTTCCCTGAGGAGTCCGTAGTACACGTCGTCGACCCGTTCCTCCCGCAGCGTCCGGTGGCTGCGCAACACCCCCTCGCGGGTCATGCCCAGCTTCTCCATCACCCTCAGAGACTGAGCGTTTCGCGCATCGGCGTACGCGTACACCTTCGCGAGCCCGCGCTCGCGGAACGCCCAGGCGACGACGGCGCGGGCCGCCTCGGCCACCAGGCCGCTGCCCCAGTGCTCCTTCGCGAGCGAGTAGCCCAGGGCTCCCGTCGCATATTCGTCATCGATCTCGATTCCGACTCCGCCGACGACCTTCCCGTCCAGGACCATCGCCCACACCGGCCACAGGTCCCGCGACGTGCGGATTCGGTCCTCCACGAACTCCACCGCGTGCTCCCTCAGGTAGGGCATCGGCGCCGTCAGGTATCGGCCCCACTCCGGGTCGCGGGCGAACTCGAATATGTCGTCCACGTCCTCCGGACGGTGCGGCCGGAGCAGCAACCGCTCCGTCCTCATCTCGAACTCCCGTGTCTCCATCGTTCAGCCTGTTCGCCGTCCCCGCTCGGGCAGTGTGATGTTGATTCGTTTCGTCTTGCTCGAAAGTTTCGAGATGTCGACGTCGTTGCTTCATTCAAGGATCTCGGTGCTCTCAGTATCCGAGCAGTTCCGGCAGGAAGAGGACGACGCCGGGCAGGCACGCGAGGGCGACCGTGAGCGCGAGCATGAGCGCAAGGTAGGGCCAGAGCGGACGCGCGACCTCCGCCGGGTCCACGCCTCCCACCGAGCAGGCCACGAGCAGGCTCACCCCCACTGGCGGCAGGAACACGGAGATCCCCTGGGTCGCCACGATGACGGCGCCGTAGTGCACGGGGTCGATCCCGAGTTGCGTAGCGAGCGGTAGCAGGATCGGCGTCAGCAGGACGACCGCGGGCACGCCCTCGAGGATGGCGCCGAAGGGAAGGAAGACGAGGATCGTGAGGAGCATGAAACCGATCTGGCCGCCGCCGAGTCCGACGACTGTTGACGCCACCGTCTGGGGGAGCTGCAGGACGGCGAGGACCCAGCCCAGGAGGTGCGCAGCGCCGACGACGAACAGCACCATCCCGGACACCACGGCGGTCTGGACGACCTTGCCCCAAAGCTCCGCGAGCGTGAGGGACCGGTACACGAAAGCCGCCAGGAGCAACGCGTAGGCGACGGCGACGGCGGCAGCCTCCGTGGGGGTGAAGAGTCCGAAGCGGATGCCTCCCAGGATGACGACGATCATGAAGAGCGGAAGCACGGCGTCGAGCGTCGCGCGGCGGAGTTCCGCGAACGAAGCGCGCTCCCCGCGCGGCCACCCTTCTCTTCGCGCCTGCCACCCGATCTGCGCCATCAGGCCTGTGGCGATGAGGAGCGCGGGCACAATCGAGGCGACGAAAAGGGCGCCGATGGAAACGTTTCCGATGACGCCGTAGACGACCATCACGATGGCGGGCGGGATGAGGATGCCCATGCCGCACGCGGCCGAGACGATCGCCGTCGCGCGCGCCCGGCCGTACCCGTTCGCCGTCAGTTGGGGCACCATGATGCCGCCGACGGCGGCGGCGTCCGCGGAGGTCGAGCCGGACACGCCGGAGAAGAACACCTCCGCCATGACGACCACCTGCCCGAGCCCTCCGGGAAGGTGGCCCACGAGCGCGCGGGCCAGCGCCACCAGGCGACGGCTGATCCCACCGACATCCATCAGGTAGCCGGCGAGGATGAACAGCGGCACGGCGAGCATGGGGAACGAATCCATCCCCGCGACGATCTGCTGCGGGATGACGACGAGCGGGAGATCCGCCACGAGGATGGCGATGACGGCCGCAAGCGCGAGCGCGAAGCCGATGGGAACGGCGGCCAGCACCAGGAGGCCGAAGACGCCGAGGAGGAGTCCGCCCATCAGCCGACCTCCCCGGTCGACGCCGGTTGCTGCGGCGAGGGTGGGGCGGACGTCCCCCCACCCTCGCCTGCTCCTCCGGCAAGCAGGTGGATCGCCATCAGCACGCCGGAAACCGGCGCCGCCGCATACACGAGCGCGACGGGCAGGTTCAGGGCGGCGGAGCGCTCTCCCATGGTGAGGTCCATGAGGGCGATGCCCGTACCGATGAGGACGAATGCGAACAGCAGCACGACCGCCGCCGCGGACGTCTCCACCGCCTTCCTCGCGCGCGGCGGCAGCCGTTCGGTGACCTGGTCGAAACGGAAGTGGGTTCGCCGCGCCACCGCCAGCGAGGCCCCGAGCAGCGAGAGCCAGATGAAGCAGAAGCGCGACACCTCCTCGCTCCACGGATTCGGCCAGGCGAAGAGGTAGCGCATCAGGACCTGCAGGAGCACCACGTCGCAGACCGCAATCAGCAGGACGCCAACGGCGTACGTCTCGAGCGTGACCAGCACCCGGTTGAGCGCCCGCAGCTTCCGCTTCATTCTCTTGCCGCCCCCTTCCGGGCCAACGGCGCCTCCGTTGCCGGACGTCGAGCCGCCCGCTCGACGGGTCACGGAAGACGTGCCGGCTACACTACCTGCGATACTACCTGCGATCCGGGCGGATGCGTAACCCCCCGGCGACCGGGCAGCGCTCTGACAATATGCATTGCTACTGCAAATTATCATGATAGATTGAAGCGTATGTTCGAACGATCACTAATTCTGCCGAGCGCCGGCACGGAGACATTCTTCCTGTGGGGCCCGCGACAGGCCGGCAAGAGTACCCTCCTGCGGCAGCGCTATCCGGACGGCCGCTGGGTCGACCTGCTGAAGAGCGACGAGTTCCGCCGCTACCTGACGAACCCGGAGTTCCTGCGCCAGGAAATCGAAGCGGAGGGGGCTCACCGGAACCGTCAGATCGTCATCGATGAAATCCAGAAGGTGCCCGCGCTCCTGGACGAGGTCCACTGGCTCATGGAGAACCGGGGCGTCAGCTTCGCGCTGTGCGGATCGAGCGCGACCAAGGTGAAGCGGGGCGCCGCCAATCTCCTCGGGGGGCGGGCCATCCGCTACGAGTTGCTCGGGATCACCGCGGCCGAGCTCGGTGAAGACTTCGACCTGACCCGCTTGCTCAACACGGGCTACCTCCCCCGTATCTACGGGGCCCCCCGCCCCGTTCGCCTCCTGGACGCCTACATCAACGACTACCTCGTCCAGGAGGTCGCCGCGGAGGGAGTGGTCCGGCAACTCCCGGCCTTCTCACGCTTTCTGGACGCGGCTTCGTTGAGCGACGGAGAGATCGTCAACCTGTCGAACGTCGCCGCCGAGTGCGGCGTCGCGCTGCGGACGGTGAAGAATTACTTTCAGGTTCTGGTGGACATGCTTCTGGCTCGCTGGGTCCCGTCCTATCGCGCGCGCCCCAAGCGTCGGGTCATCCAGGCGCCGAAGTTCTATTTCGCGGATGTGGGGCTCGTGAACCGACTTGCGCGGCGTGGTTCCCTGGCGCCCGGCTCCGAGTTGTACGGAAAGGCCTTCGAGAACTGGGTGTGCCACGAACTGTCCGCCTGGCTCAGCTACCGGGAATTCGACGGTGAGCTCTCATACTGGCGGCTCGCGGGCGGGACCGAAGTGGACTTCGTGGTTGGCGACATGCAGCTGGCGGTCGAGGCCAAGGCGAGCCCGAATATCGGCCCGCGCCATCTCCGGGGACTCCGCAGCGTCGTCCAGGATCATCCCTCGATCGGGCACCGAGTCATCGTTTGTCTGGAAGCTCGCGCCCGGCGGACATCCGATGGTATCGAAATCCTGCCCGCCGAAGAGTTCACCCGGCGACTCTGGCAGAACCTTCTGATCTGACACGCCGCTGATCGCGGCGGGGAAACCTACCTGCCTTCGGAAGCCGCGCGCTCGGCCTCCGCCACCAGCCTTGCGATCAGCGCTTCGCCGTCCGGCAGCCCGTTCGCCAGTGCATCCCGGACGTTCCGACTGACGGCCGCGGCGAACGGCGCCGGATCCGGGCGCGAGATCTCCACGCCGGCCTCGCGCATCTCCTCGATGGCTTCCGCCTCCATTCGGCGGGCGACTTCGCTCTGGTAGGCGAGCGCCTCGGCCGCGGAACGGTCGACGGTCTCCCGTATTTCGGCGGGAAGCCCCCGGTAGAACGGCTCGTTCACGAGAAGCGTGATCGGATTGTAGGTGATGGATGTGAAGCTGTAGAACTTCGCCACCTCGTGGAGCCGGCTGCTGACGAAGCCGATCGCGTTCGCCTCACCGCCGTCGATCACGCCCTGCTGGAGCGCGGAGTAGACCTCGCCGTAGTTCATCGGCGTCGCCTGGACGCCGAGCGCGGAATAGGCCGCCAGGTAGGTCGCGTTCTGGAGGACGCGGAGCTTGAGGCCGGCGAGATCCCCGGGCGTCTCGACGGGCCGCCGCCGGTTGTAGACGTGACGGAACCCGTAATCGAGGAATCCGAGCGAGCGTACGCCGGTGCGCTCCAGAAGCAGGTCGCGCCACCAGTCTCCCGCCGGGCCGTTCATCGCCGCGAGCCCCTGGTCCCGGGTTTCGAACAGAAAGGGAAGATCGAAAACCTGCGTCTCGGGCACCCAGCCCGAGAGCACCGGGGTGCCCGTGATGGCCATGTGCACCGCGCCGACCTGGATCTGCTCGAACGCCACGCGCTCGCCCCCGAGCTGTCCCGACGGATAGATGACGACCCTGAACCGTCCGTCCGTGCGCTCGAACGTGAGATCCCGGAACCGCTCCGCCATGAGGTGAAACTCGGATCCCGTCGACAGCACGTGGGAGAAGCGAACCTCCCACATGCGCGCGTCGGCCGACGGGCCGGATTCACCGCTGCCGGGATTGCCGCACGCCCCCGTCAGGAGCGCCGCCGCTACGGCCGGCAGCAGGCCGGGCGGAACCCACGCTACCCGCTCGCGCCGGTCCCGGCCGCGGCACGGCGCGGTGCCGCCTCCGCGTTCAGTCGCGAATGAGTGGGACACCTTCCACAACGTGTCGCTGGATCGCCTCGGCCCAATGCGCCATGAAATCCTCGAAGTCCTCGCCGAACGCTCGTACGAAACCGTCCGCGTCGGCTGACAGTGACGTCATGCGGTACTTCACGGACGCCCGGCTTCGGCTCTCACCGTCGGGGGTCACCTGAACGTCCACCATCGCCGTGTGGTGGTCCGGAATCACATACACGTACGACGCGCCGCCGGCCGCGGGCTCGTGTCGCGTCTGGACCCACGTCGCGGTCCCCGCGCCTTCCTTCATGGTCTGAAACACCAGGCCTTCTCCGGCATGGGGGTCGCCGGGATGCAGGTAGCGAGGATCCCACCCGGCCACCCACCGTCGCTCGCCCTCGGCGGTGAACAGCGGGAACGCCTCCGCAAACGGTAGCGCCATCGCGACGACGCCGGTCCTCTCGACATGGATGCGGTCTTCAGTATCGGTCGCCATGGCCACGTCCTATGCGCCCCAGATCGTCTGGCCGGCGTCGATGAACAGGCTGGCGCCCGTGACGAGTCGCGCCTCCTCGTTCGAGGCGAGGTACACGACGGCCCCCACCACGTCGTCGGGCGCACCGATCTTCCCGAGCGGGATACGGGCGAGGCGCCGCTGGCGGAAGTCGGCTTGCGCGATGTCGGCGCGGTTCAGGTCGGTTTCGATCAGGCCCGGCGCGATGGCGTTCACCCGGATCCCGTGGGGCGCGAGTTCGAGCGCCATCTGCTTCGTGAGCATCTCGACCCCCGCCTTCGACACGCAGTAGTGCGTGAGGTTCGGCGCGGCCACCGCCTGCCCCGCGGACGACACGTTGACGATCGCCCCCGCCGTCCCGTCTTCGGCCATGCCGCGCGCGACCGCCTGCCCCACCAGGAAGTACCCCTTCAGGTTGACGCCCTGGATGGCATCCCACTCCTCCTCGTCGATCTCGAGGAAGGGTGTCCGCAGCAGGATCCCGGCATTGTTCACGAGGATGTCGATGCCGCCCAGAAAGTCGTGCGCATCCCCGACGAAGCGCTCGACGTCGGAACGGGAATCGGTCGATCCCCGTACCGCGACCGCGCGCCGCCCCAGCGCCTCGATCTCACGGACAGCGCTCTCGGCATCCTCCCGGCTCCGCCGGTAGTTGACCGCCACGTCCGCCCCCTCGCGGGCCAGCCCGAGGGCGATCGCCCGACCGATGCTCCGCGAGCCGCCGGTAACCAGAGCACGCTTGCCGTCAAGACGCATGGGGAGATCGGGGTTCGAAGCCAGTGAGGTGCCGAACTCACATAGTCCGGGCGCGGCCAGGGATTCGCAACGCGCCTGGGCTCCCCTACCTTCGAGGAGGTTCCATTCTTCTCGGGGAGCGATCCATGAAGCCCACGGTTCGTCTCGGACTCGCCTGCTCGCTGGCATTCCTTCTCAGCCTCACCGCTGCGGTGACACCGGGGGCGACCCGGCACCTGGCGGCGCAGTCCTTCCCGTCCGACGATCCCGTCATCCGGGCCATCTGGGAGGAGGGGGTCGAGCGCTCTCAGGTCTACGAACTCGGCCAGGTGATGATGGACTCCATCGGACCGCGCCTCACCGGCTCGCCCGCCATGTCCGGCGCCAACGACTGGGCGCTGGCGAAGTACGCGGAGTGGGGCATCGACGCCTATAAGGAGCAGTACGGCACGTGGCGGGGATGGGAGCGGGGGATCAACCACATCGATCTCGTCGAGCCGCGGGTGCGGTCGCTTGAGGGAATGGCGGCCGCGTGGAGTCCGGCCACGGACGGGCCTGTCGAGGCGGAGGTGGTGATTCTCGCGGACGCGGGCAGCCCCGGAGCCTTCCAGGCGTCGCTGTCGGAGGTGCGCGGCAAGTTCGTGCTCATCTCGCGCCCGGAGCCGAGTTGCCGCCCGCAGGAGAACCTGGAGCAGTTCGCCCGCCCCGAGACGACGGCCCGCATGACGGCGGAGCGCGAGCGCGCCATCGCGGAGTGGGACGAACGCGTGGGGAACACGGGGTTCGATGTGCGCTCGCTGCCGGAAGTGCTGCACGTAGCGGAACCGGCGGGGATTATCCGCTCGCAGTGGTCCGAGGGCTGGGGCGTCACCAAGATCTTCGGCACCCGCGCCCTGCGGGCCCCGGTCCTGGACCTGAGCTGCGAGGCGTACGGGCTCCTGTACCGGCTGGCCGAGAA
>NZ_CANPVO010000024.1 GCF_947581785.1 Candidatus Palauibacter polyketidifaciens
TCCGAGATGTGCGGCTCCGTCATGAAGACGCGGGCGTCGTACACGTTCACCGAGACCGCGGGCAGACCCGAGTTCTCGCTCCTGTCCGGCCGGGCCGGGGGCGGGCGCGGCTCCATCGGCGCGAGCAAGTCGTTCCGCCGCCAGAGCGAGCCGGTGTTCACGCCCCGCGAGTTCGCCCTGCTCGCCAACTACCAGGCCGTCTGTCTTCCGTACAACGGCGTGAAGTCGCTTCCGGCCACCCGCGTCTACCTGAAGCCCCACTACCTGCCGAGGGAGACGGGCTACTGGAGGCTCCGGGAGGAGGGCCGGATATGAAGCGCGCCAGCGGCGTCGGCCACCTCGTCCCGTTCCTTCCGGGCCTGGAATCCCTGCTCGAAGACCCGGAGGTGTCCGAGATCATGATCAACGGACCCGCGAACGTCTGGGTCGAGCGGGCCGGGAAGCTGGAGCCCCACGAGGCGCCCGGACTCACCGGCGCCTGGCTCCACCGCGCGGCGATCCACATCGCCCGGCCGCTCGGGCTCGACCCCGCCGCGAAGCCGGTCCTGGACGCGCGGCTCGGAGACGGGTCGCGGGTCGCGATCTGCACTCCGCCCGCGAGTCCCGAGGTCGCCATCACAATACGCCGGTTCGGAGGCCGGGCATTCTCCGCCGAGGATCTCGTCCGCATGGGATCGCTGCCGGAACAGACGCTCCATGCCGCCCGGGACACGCTCGCGGCCCGCCGCAACATCCTCGTCTCGGGCGGCACGGGTTCAGGCAAGACGACGCTCCTGAACGCGTTGATCGAACTCCTGCCCGAAGACGAGCGGATCGTCGCCATCGAGGACACGCTCGAACTCAGGATCGACCGCGCCAACTGCCTCCGGTTCGAGGCCGGAGCCACCCACGACACGCCCGTCTCGATCCGCGACCTGGTGCGCCACGCGCTCCGCCACCGGCCCGACCACATCGTCGTCGGCGAGGTCCGGGGCGGCGAGGCCGCCGACCTCTTGCAAGCCCTCAACACCGGGCACGGCGGATCGCTCACGACCATCCACGCCAACAACGCCCGCTCCGCGCTGTCCCGCCTCGCGAGTTGCGCCATGCAGGCCGGAGACGCGCTGCCCTGGGAAGTCACCTGCCGGGGCGTCGTGGACGGAATCGCGCTCGTGCTGCACGTGGCGCGCCGGGACGGTCGGCGGTTCGTCGAGGAGGCGCTCGAAGTACGGGGCTACGACGCGGCCACCGGCCGCTGGATCACGGAAGCGACATGGACCACTCAACCACCGAAGGAGGTGAACGCATGAAGTGCGACGACCAGACCATCCGAGTCAAGACGTTCGAGGACTTCGACCGCGAACTCGCGCGCGACAGCGGCGACACGCTCGAAGTCGACGCCTTCCTGGCCGAGCAGTACGGCCTCTTCCCCGAGGACGTAGGCGACGAGGACGAGATCGCCGCCGCGTGGGACGACCCGCACGGCGCCGCCGGCGAGGAGGTGGACGCATGAACCACGACGAATACCACCGCAAGTTCGCCGACGCGATCATCGAGCAGATCCGGCAGGGCACCGCCCCGTGGCAGAAGCCGTGGGCGCCGGGCGAGCGCGTGATGCCCATGAACGTGGACACCGACCGCTCCTACCGGGGCGGCAACAGCCTGCACCTCGCCTCCGTCCAGCAGGAGCAGGGCTACGGCGACGTGCGCTGGGGCACCTACCGCCAGATCCAGGCGCGCGGCGGGCAGGTCAGGAAGGGCGAGCGCGGCACGCGCATCCTCTCCTTCCAGGACAAGAAGCGGATCGCCGTGACCGACGAGCAGGGTCGGCCGAGGAGGGACGCCGAGGGCAAGAAGGTCTACCGCTACGAGAAGCTCAAGGCGCCGTTCGTGCGCCAGTACACCGTCTTCAACGCCGAGCAGGCCGACGGGCTGCCCGAGCGCTCGAACCCGACGCCCGAGCCGCTCTGGAAGGTGCACCAGGAGGCGGAACGGGTCATGGAGGACGTTGGCGTCCCGGTCCGCCACGTCCAGGGCGACCGCGCCTACTACCACATGAAGCGCGACGAGATCGTGCTGCCCGAGCGCGGCCAGTTCCCGTCGGCGAACCACTACTACCAGACCGCGCTCCACGAGCTGGGCCACAGCACCGGGCACAAGGACCGGATGAACCGCGAGACCCTCATCGAGGGGATCGACGGCGGGTTCGGCTCGCCCCAGTACGCCCGCGAGGAGCTCAGGGCCGAGATCAGCGCGATGATGACCGGCGAGCGCGTCGGCGTCGGACACGACCCGAGCCGGGGCGCGGCCTACGTCGAGGGCTGGATCCAGGCGCTCGAGGAGGACCCGCGCGAGATCCGGCGCGCGGCCGCGGACGCGCAGAAGATCTCCGACTTCGTGCTCGACCGGCACCGCGAGCGCGTGGCCGAGCGCGACCCCGTCGCCGTGGCGGCGGTTCGCACGCCCGCGCAGGGACCGCAGAGGATCGTCGTGCCCGTGCCGAGGATCCCGGTCCCCGAGCGCGGCTTCGGGCCGAGCCGCTGACCGTTGAGAGGAAGAGAGATGTTCGGCCGCACGGCCGAACCGGACCCCCGTTCCGCCGCGCCACCCAGCCGCGCGAGCCATCGCGCTCGGATGCGGAACGGCCATCGCCGAGAATACGCCGCGGGCCGGGACGGCGGGTCCATCTCCTTCCCCGACCGCTGCGCCGGGGCGCTGACCGACATCGGCGTCCACGGCGCGGTCTCCTACCGCGACTTGGCCGAGGTACACTTCGGCGGCCACCCGTTCACCACCCGCCGCGCCGTGAACGCCTGGATCCGGGACGGTCTGGTCGAGGAGCACGCGGCCACCGGGCCGAAGGGCAACCCGTTCAAGGTTCTCTCGCTCACCCCCAAGGGCGTGGCCGAGGCCCGGAAGCTCGCCGCCGAGCGCGGCATGGATCCCCGGCAGGAGATCCGGCTCGCCCGCGTCCGGCCCGCCGAGGCCGCACACGACACCGCCATCCACCGCGCCTGCCGGATCGAGCGGAAGCGGCTCGAAGCAAGGGGCGCCACCGTGCGGCGCGTCCGCCTCGACACCGAACTCAAGAGCAGGATCGCGCGCGCCAGCGAAGGCGCGCGGAAGCGCGGCAAACGGGCCGCCGACACCGAGCGCCACCGGATCGCGCGCGAACTCGGGCTCCCCATCGACGAAGACGGCCGGGTGCTCTACCCCGACGCCCAGATCGAGTACGAGGACGCGGACGGACGGACCGGCCGCGTCAACGTCGAGGCCGTCTCCGGCAGCTACCGCGAGGCGGCCGTCCGCGCCAAGGCCGCCGCCGGGTTCGCGATGCACGCCAACGGACCGGCGGCGGCGGGACTCCTCCGCAGGCTGGGCCTCGGCAGCGACAACGGCTCCTGGCTCCGCGGCCCGGCCGACCGCGATCCCGCCTCACTCGAACTCTGAAGACAAAGGAGAAACCACGATGCAGCCCTGGAAGATCAGCGCGGGACTCACCGCCGCACTCGCCGGATCCGCGTTCCTGCTCGGCGGTGCCCGCCTCGAATACCTCTCGTCCCACTGGCCAAGGATCCTCGCCGAACACGGCGTCGCGCTCGCGCTGCACGCCGCGCTCGCCCTCACCACGGTCGCGGCCACGATCTACGTGGTTGCCCGCACCACCGGGCTCGCCGACCTCGGCCGCCGCGTGGATCTCGCCGAACGGTCGGTGCGGCGCGGCGAGGGCGATCCCGGCCTCGCCGACGCGCTCCATCAGGATAGGCAAGGAGAATGGAAATGACCCGCA
>NZ_CANPVO010000025.1 GCF_947581785.1 Candidatus Palauibacter polyketidifaciens
CGACAGACGACTTCGGACATCATGGGATTCCAAGCGTCCGACTTGCAGCGCTATTTGACCGAGGAGCGACGCAGAGCGTAGCGATTCAGGCGAGATGTATCGCCGCTCGAACGCAGCAGGGCTTTTGCCACGGGCTGCTAAGTCCCCCCTTTGGCCTGCTCGGGGCGAAGCGGAGCAACCACAACCTGGTGAGCGTCGAATGCATCCAATCGGCGCAGCAGGACTGTGTCGCCTCGCGCGTCGAGCAACCGGTCCTCACCATCCATGCTCACCGTGAACAGCAGCCGCTCCCGGTCGATGTCCCACACTCGCCACGTTACGCTATCCTGGCCGGGAAGCCGATAATCTCTCACCCAGAGTCTCGAATCGAAGTCCGTCAGCATCGCATCGATCGGGGGCGCCACTTCGTTTGCCGGCCAGTCCGGCACAAGGGAGAGGAGTCGCTCCTTTACGTCCGACGGCGGGAACGGGAACCTGCCGTCCTCCGCGGCCTCAATGAGCCATCCCCCTTGCTTCTGCCGCTGCGACGCCTCGGACTCTCGCCCCATCCGCACTTGGCCTGCGGACAGCCTGACGCCGGCGGGCATGGGAATACTGGCGACCGGCGCGCCGCTCCAGTCGAGTACCGAGATGGATCCCTGGTCAGTTTCGGCAACGACGAGACGGTCTGAGCTCGCCGCCTCCAATGTCCGGTGCCCAAACAACACGGGACGGTCGTGTCTCGTGTCGGAGTGCCGTTCGTTGCCTTGCGTCTCCGCGACCACCCGAACTCCGCCGTCGGCATCCACCGCCACATACCGAGCTTGCCGCCAGTATCGACCTTTGGATTTCCGCACCATCGCACCGCCGTCTCTGTCGCGTAAGACCGTGCTGCCGTCTGGACGACGGGCTACCAGCCGCGGTTGAAGGCTGTTGAGCGGAGCATCCAGGTAGCTTTGTGAGTGGCCGAAACCACCATCGTGGCCAATCGACACGATACGACCCCTGAGGAAGTCGCTAACGATGACACCCTCCGACGTGCGAACCGCCCCCCCTATAAAGCCGAATTCCTCCGGCCCCCCTCCCTCGCGCCCCACCACTCGATGCTCCCCGGAGGCCATGTCGACGATGTAGATCTCGGTGCGGTCCAACACAACGAGACCGCCGTCCGGCGTGAAGAAGCCGCCGCGGACGTCCAGCAGCCGCTCGGAAAGATCCCTGTGCTCCGACGAATCGAAGACCGGGTCGGTCGAGGGACGACGCGGGGCGCGCTGCCGCGTTGGGGCGGCTATCCGGTCGAGGAACGGTCCCACGTCCAGAAGCACGATGTCGTCGCGCTTCCGGAGTTCGCGGAGGAACGGCCCCTTGTGGCCCGCTCCGTAGGTGAGGAGGAAGCGGACTCCTTCCCCCCGGTGACGGTCCAGCCCGTCCTCGATGTACGCCAAGTGCGAGGCGTTGATCGCATCCCACCCCCCGGGACCCAGTTCCGCGTCGAACAGGCGGGCATACGTCCGCATGCGGATGTCGTAGGCTTCGTCGTAGGCGTCGGTGTGGATCCAGCGCGGGTCGTCCGCCGCGCCCGCGGCGAGCGCTTCGGATGACGCCTCCGCGGCCGCCCGGTATTCGGCCCATCCTTCGGCCCGGTCGGGGTCCCGCGAGTAGGCGTCGAGATACGCGGCCCGGAAGTCCGACATCGGTTCGGTCCAGCCCGCCGTGGGGATGACGTCGAACTCCAGTTCGCGGGAGAGGGGGAAGAGTCCGTCCATGTACTCGGGGAAGCGGCGGACCCGCGGCTCCTCCACCATCCCCGTGGCTTCGAACTCGGCCCATGCCCGGTCCCAGCGGTTGGGCGGGATCTCCGTCAGCCAGTAGTCCGGATCGATCTCACGCACCAGGTCTCTCACGACTTCCAGACTGAACATCTCGCTGGTCTCGTGACCCGAGTGGATCACCCCGAGCACGACGACCTCGTTCAGCGTCGCCGCGCCCCCGGAGGGAGCAGGCGACGCCGGCGCGGCCGGCACCAGTTCAACGAGCGTCCCCGAGATCTCGTTCGCCACGAACACGCGCTCGCCGTCCGGGTGCACGCGGAGGACGATGGGTTGCTCGCCGACCTCCAGCCGCTGCACGACGGCCCGGGATTCGAGGTCGACGACGGAGACGGTGCTCCCGCCCGCGTTGTTGACCAGCGCGTACCGACCGTCTCCCGGCACCACGGCCGAGAACGGCCGGGGGCCGATGCCCTCCGAGACGCGGCCCGTGACCGCGAAGGACGCGGTGTTGATGAAGGCGACCTCGTCGGATCCGCCACAGGCGACAATGTACGTGACCTGGTCGGGCGTGAGCGCGCCCCCCGGCGGGCCGGGACACACCTCGACCGTGGCGTCCAGCTCACCGTTCAGGAGGTCGATGACGCTGACCGATCCCGCGTCGAGGTTGGGGACGAAGGCGTGGGATCCGTCCCACATCACATCCGCGGGATATGGGCGATCGCCGGTGGCATGGAACCCCCGCGGCGCGCCCTCGCGGGTGTCCACCGTCCACAGCCGGTCGGAGAACTCGGTCGTGATCCAGGTCTCTCCGCGCACCGTCCCGGGCGTGAACAGCGACGGACCCGCCCCGACGCCCCACACGGCGCCAGTGACGATCCGGCCCTCGTCGTCGAGCCGTATGAGCGTCGAGTCCCGGAACTGGCTCACGAGCCAGCCGCCTTCGACGCGGATGAGGTCGAGCGGCGTGTCCCCGGCCTCCCACCGCGCCACGACGGCGGACTCGGAGAGGTCCACGACCGCGATCCCGCCTTCGCCGCTTAAGGCGACCCAGGCGGTGTCGCCGTCCGGGCTGAACCGGATTCCGTGCGGACCCGCCCCCACGTCGATCGTCGCGCCGACCCGGAAAAGCCCGTCGGTGTCGACCGACCCACGCGGCGATTCGCCGCAGGCCGCCGCGAGCGCCGCCGCGACGACTGCGCCCACGAGGGCTTGGTGCGAGCGTTCGAGTTGTCTCATCTTTGACTCCCTGGCCGGTCCCAATCACGGCGGCGCAAGCTCGTCCGCGTTCGGACACGACGCAACGAGGGATCGGGCCGTGCGGAATCTCCCGAGACCCGGAGGACGGACGAACGTCATGTACGCCTGGAGAGGGCCCGGCCGTAGGCCTCACGCGACGCTGGCAACGATGCTGGCAGTGCTGATGACGCTCGGGTGCGGCGACGCCACGGGTCCCGAACCGCCCGCGGCGGGCGAGATCGTCTTCACCTCGATCCGCGAGAGATTCATGCGCATCTGGGTGGCGAACGCGGACGGGACGGGACAGCGGCCCCTCACGCCGGAAGGGGAGACGAGCCTCGAGCCCAGCTGGGCGCCGGACGGCTCGCGGATCGTGTTCACGAGCTGGCTCGACGGGAACCCCGACATTTTCCTCATGGACGCGGACGGCTCGGACTGGAGGCCGGTGACGCGGGACACGGCGTACGACCGGTCCGGGCGCCTGTCCCCGGACGGGAGGCGCGTGGTCTTCGTCTCCGAGCGCACGGGGGATCCGGACATCTGGGTGATCGAAGTGGATGGATCGAATCCGGTCAACCTCACGCGGAGCCCATCGTCCTTCGACGTGGACCCGGACTGGTCGCCCGACGGCGCCCGGATCGTCTTTGCCTCGGACCGCGACGGGAACCGGCGGTTCTCGCTGTGGACGATGCGGGCCGATGGGACGGGGCTCACGCGACTTCCCGCCGAGGGCGGCGCGCGTTCCCCGTCCTGGTCGCCGGATGGATCGCGGATCGCGTTTACGTCCTACCGGGACATCGGCGACGCGGAGATCTACGTGATGCGGGCCGATGGGAGCGGCCAGACCAACCTCTCAGGCCGGGCCGGAGTGGATGAACTGCCGCGCTGGTCGCCGGACGGCAAGTTCATCCTCTTCTCGACGAAGCGCGACGGGAACTCCGAGATCTACGCGATGCGCGCGGACGGATCGGGGCCGGTGAACCTCTCGCGCCACCCGCGCTGGGATGCCATGGCCGCATGGAGGCCGTAGTGTGCGTGCGGCGCCCGGGGTCGGGCCCACCGTCAACTTTTGCGGGGATCAGCCGAATGATGTGCATGCGCGACGTTGCCACGACTCTCGTCCTCGCCGTCCTCCCCGTGACCGCGGCCGCCTGCGGCACCGCGGATGCGGAGAGCCTGAGGAACTCGTCAAGTCAGGAGGCCGCGATGAATGCTCCGGGGTCCATGGCGGGGCGATCCACCGTCTACGCTCCGAACGGAATGGTCGCGACGAGTCAGCCCATGGCGTCGAGCGTCGCGCTCGGCGTGCTGCGCGACGGCGGCAACGCCTTCGACGCGGCGATCGCGGCCTCGTCCGTGCTCTCGCTCGTCGAACCGCACATGACGGGGCTGGGCGGCGACCTGTTCGCGCTCTTCTGGTCTGCGGAGGAGGGGCGGCTCGTCGGCCTGGACGCGACCGGCCGCGCGGGGACCCACATGACGCCGGAACGGATCCGGGCGGACGGCTACGACCGCGTGCCGGGCTCGGGGCCGGGGGCGGTGACCGTGCCGGGGGCGATCGCGGGCTGGGGCGCCCTCAACGAGAAGTATGGGAGCCGACCGCTCGCCGAAATCGTGGCGCCGGCCATCGCGCTGGCCGAGGAGGGCTTCCCCGTCACGCCGATCATCGCGGGGCAGTGGCAGGGGCAGTTGAGCAAGCTGCAGGCGGATCCGGGGGCGGCGGCGACCTACCTCATCGACGGCGAGCGGGCACCCGAAGCGGGCGAGTGGTTCCGGAACCCCGACTTCGCGCGCTCGCTGCGCACGATCGGGGCGGAAGGCCCGGCCGCCATGTACGGCGGGGAGCTGGGCACGCGCGTAGCGGAGGGACTGGCGGAACTCGGCGGCTACCTCACGCCGGAGGACATGGCCGCGATGGAGGTGCGCTGGGTCGAGCCGCTGTCGATGGACTACAAGGGCTGGACGGTCTGGGAACTGCCCCCGGCCGGCCAGGGAGTCGCCGCCCTGCAGATGCTGGGGATGCTCGAGCCGTTCGACCTGGCGAGCATGGGGCACAACTCGCCCGAGTACCTCCACCACCTGATCGAGGCGAAGAAGGTGGCCTTCGCGGACCTGGCCCGGCACGTCGGGGATGCCGATCACATGGAGATCGACCCGAAGGAGTTGCTGGACCCCGACTACCTCGCGGCGCGGCGGGCGCTCATCAACCCGGCCGTGGCCGCCGAGCGGGTCGAGCCCGGTGAATTCGCAACCGCCACGGAGACGATCTACCTCTCGGTCGCCGACCGATACGGGAACATGGTCTCGTTCATCCACTCGATCTACGGCTCGTTCGGTTCGGGCGTCGTCGTGCCGGGGACGGGCTTCGTGCTGCAGAACCGGGGCGCCGGCTTCACGCTCGAGGACGGACACCCGAACCAGGTCGCGCCCGGCAAGCGGCCGTTCCACACCCTCATCCCGGGGTTCGTGACCCGGGACGGGGAGCCGCTGATGGCGTTCGGCGTCATGGGCGGGTCGATGCAGCCGCAGGGACACACTCAGGTCGTCCTCAACATGATCGAGTTCGGGATGGACCCGCAGCAGGCGATCGACGCGGCGCGGTTCCGCCACATGGGTGGCCTGCGCGTCGCGGTCGAGAGGCTGACCGACGGACTCGAAGACGGCATGGGCGCGTTCGGCCACGAACTCGTGGACTGGGAGAGCGCCTCGTTCGGCGGGGGTCAGCTGGTCATGAAGCTGGACCGCGGCTGGGCCGGCGCGTCAGACCCCCGCAAGGACGGCCTCGCCATCGGCCACTGACGACCGACGGCGAGGCCCCGGACAAGCAGGCCTATTCTGCGCGTCACTCGCCCTGAAGGTAACGCGCCACGCCGCTAGTCAGAGTCCGGCAGCCAGAGAAGTGACAGGATCTGCCCCAGACTAGGGATGGCATGCGTACTCTCAAGGAGGCGTACTCCACGCGCTCCCGGGTCGTCTAGCCACTCCGCCGCGTCCACGTGCTCACAATGGGGATTCGTCGGCTCTCCACGCGTGACCGACGCCGCCAATGTGCCACCGCGGACTTTCTGCCCGCGGGTAGCCATGTGGTAGTAGAAGTTTGAGCGCTCCTGCCATTCCACGTATCCGTTTCGGGTTGCAATCAAGGCGCAGCTTTCGTTGGAGACCTGAACAATCCGACGCGCGGCGGCAGTGATTGAGACGTTGTAGTGACCAGGGGACGACAACCGATGGGCTGCCTCGACGCTTACGTCGAGTTGTCGCGCATCTGCTCTGAATAGCTTGGCGGGCATCAAGAGTTCAGCCGCGAACGAATTGGCTTCCCACTCCAGTTGACGGCCGAAACCCTCGGTTGCTTGGAGCGACGACTCCTTGCAGCGGCGCTGCTCTTTTTTGTGCGTCGGGATATGGTAGTGCGCGAGTTCATGCGCGATCGAGAAACGACGGCGGCCTGTGCTTTGACCCGGCTCGAGAAAGATCGCCCCACCGTCTGCGTAAGGATTTGGCATGAGGCATGCGGTACAGCCGGGGTCGGGTTCGTCGAAATCGATGATCTCGATGCCATCCCGCGCGGCGATCTCGGTCAGATCGCATTGCCGTACGTCTCGGAGCTTGAGGGCTTGACGAAAATGCTGTGCGAACCGGAGGCCTTCCGGATTCACGCTTGTTCGTCTCCATCCTCATCGATGCCGTGCGTCGTTCGGAGAAACTGCGCGAACTGACTGAGCTGGCGGCGGGCACTCTCTGAGAGGCCCCGGAATTCCCGGAAGTATGCTTCTTCCTCAGGATTCAAATCGCTGATCTCCGTCTCCCCCAAGACGTATCCGATGGTAACACTCAGAGCAGTCGCGAGTCTGCGGAGCATGTCGTACGACGGGTTACGCTCACCAGCCTCAATCTGCGAAATCGTTGATTGGGACGTTCCGACCAACTCCGCGAATTGAGTCTGCGACAGCCCCTGATCCTCACGTATCTGCTGCAATCGTGCACCGAGCTCCACGGCTTCCTCCTTTTCGCGGATTATCACGATGTTGCTTGCGATGCATCGCTATACGGTATTATCCTGTTTAGCGATGGCTGGTGCCACGATTACGAATACACCGCTCCGGTGCCGGTCGCAACGCCGACGGGACGAGCGAGGTGGGCGAGATATGGACCTCCGTGAACTTCGAGCGTTTGGCGTGGCCGCTGACAAGCCGGAAACCGGGGTATCGATCCAGCCAGGCGGGTACATCGAACTCGGACGAGGACCCGTCTCAAGATCTGCTCCGGGGAAGGAGTTGTATCATGTCAAACGACAAGCCGCAGGAACCGGTGGATCCCCACAAAAAGCCGGATGTCGAGAAGCCGGACGATCATCGTCCGCCGATAACGCCGGTTCGTCCGCCGATAAGACCCGTTCGCCCGCACACACCCTCGGGCATCGGCTGAACAGGGCGCTGGGGCTCGAAGAGTTACAGCGCTGGTATCCGACCGCCGCAGTACGCAACAGCTCCTCGAGCCTCGCCCATCTATCAACCCATGTCGGCGTGATTCGACCGTTGCCGTATCGTGGCCGATTGGTGCTGGAAATCCCGCTGAACGGCCCTTACAGAGTTCCGTCACGACTGCCCTCCACCACCAACACGTATGTTCCGGATGTACGCATTTGGGCTACGTGGGAGGACGGCGTGCGTCCCGCAGGCTATCATGTTTACCCCGACGCCAGCCTCTGCACGCACATGCAGGGGGAGTGGATCTGGGGGGTGAGTCCGCTGCACGATCTCGTGGACTGGTCGGTGCTCTGGCTAGCGAAGTCCCTGCACCTGCAACTCCTGAACCGGTGGCCTGGTCCCCAACATTGTTCCGCTAACGTCGCGATGAAGCGAGGGATGTTGGACGAGTACTGCCGGTGTGGGAAGCACGCGCGATATCGTGAATGCCACTACGCCCAGGATCGTAACTGGTCTCGGTATGAACTCTTCCGGGAAGAACGGGAGGGGGCCGCAGAATACCTTTCGGAACTCCGGCGAAGTGGCCGGCCAGCCGGACCACTGTAGGGCGCCACGCACCCGTGAACTGAAATCCCTTACCGTTCTTGACCCTGGTTTTGTCATTTCCTCGGTCCCAGATACCGGTCTCCATCGTAGTGGATCATGTGATCTGGCACCTCGGCCACCCAGACTTCCGTCTCCCACGAGATGTTTCTGAGGTGCTTCTGAAACTCCCGGAAATCAGGAAAGGCACTCACGTAGACGACGCTTGCCGGACAAGCCGTCAGCATCTCTTCGAGCTCAACGACGCGCTTCGGCGACACGGGACCGTGTGAGGTCACGGCCTCCACCAAGAACAACCAGTTACGCTCGTCATCGTACAGCACGACGTCCGGCAGCTTGTCGTGATCATTGATTGGGATGCCGAGCCGTTGCAGCGCTACGTCGTCGACAAGCAGGTCCTTCTTTGCCGTATCGCCCATGTACAGCAGCTGAGCGCCGGGCGCGAAGCGTGGCGCGAATTGCTCGACGATCACCTTCTGTAGCTCGTTATGCTTCCCCGGAGAGAGTCGTAGTTCGGTCCCATCCCCAACCGTGACCGGAATCATCGCCCGGTCCCGGTCTCTCGCATAGCGCTCCGCGAGAGATCCCTGCTCGCCGAGGAAGGTGGTGCGCGCGCTAGGCCATTCGTCCCCGCCGTACGTCCGCACAGCTGTCAGCGCTGCCTTCGTGATCGCGTAATGCGCGCGCGGGCTATTCGTCGGCAGATGGGGCTCAAACGGGTTGTAATCGGCGATCCCGCCCTGCATGAACTGATGAAGCACCTGGCGCCGGAAGGTCTCCCTGGTGTTGGGTGCGTACTCGATACCGTAGTGCTCCCTGACATGGCTCATGATGCTCTTGGTCACGGTGCATCCTGTCCGGCTCGCGGCCGACCAGGGGTCATCGGGTTTCAGGCCGCACAACGCCAGCAACGTGAGCCCGGACATGCGGTTGGTCTGCGCCGGCGGCATACCGAGAGCTTCGAGGATCTCCTGCGCCTCTTCAATCGTTGGCAAGGGCCCTGTCCCCTTCGTCCACCGGTGTCTGCAGGAGAGTGGTAACGAGCTCTTCCAAGCCGTTCGTGCGATTCGGAAGGTGTCTCGCCTGCTTGCCGAGAGCCCGGATCGTTTCACGTGGTGGAAGTGGCATGGCCCGAATCTCCGTAGCACTCACCTGCGTGTTGCCGCTCATGGCCCTGAAGTAAGTGTCGAGCAACTCGCTATTGAAGAGAGCCGCCAACCCCCAGGTTTCGTCTGCGGACAGGGCTCCGCCGGGTCGATGGATGTAGTTCAGGTGATTCTCGAACCCCACGGCGGGCGTTGTGAGATCGTCCGCAAGGTAAGGGGCTGCCGTCAATCTGCGCGGTTCCTCCTTGGCGCTGAATCGGCGCAGGAGCACGTAGTTCCGGTTGGGGAGGAGCAGGGACCCCGCCCCGGATTGCGCGATATACTCCGGCTTATGCCGGTTCAGAGGCCAAGTAGTCCGCATCGCCCTTACGTGGTTCATCCAGAGTAGGGGTACGTGGGTTGCGGGCACGGCACCGCTCTTTCGGATGAGCGACTCCGCGCGGAAGGGGACGACGCGGCCTGTGGAGATGTTGAGGCCCAAGCTCTGAAGGGTATTCGGCCATGAATCCACGAGCGTAATGATCTCGTCGACCCTCTCGTCCGGCGACAATCGCAAAACTCGACCCGAGGAGGTGACGTCGAGAATCCCGGCGGCGGGAACTGTGCGCTGGTCCGCATGGCCAAGATCGTCCACCCCGGCACTTGCAGAAACGGCGATGGAGAAGGCCGTGTCGCTACAGTGCCAGTTGGGCTCGCGAAGACCGGTGAAGATCACGCTTTCCTGCAACACGTCATCGCGCCTGAAAGCGGCGCGGCGCGATTCGAACAGGTGAATCTCGGCCGGTCGAATCTGATCGAAGAAAACGCTCCGGAAGCGCCGGAAGTACGGCCCCGAAGCGAAGCTGCGGGGGACGATGAATACGAAACTGCCGCCGTCGCGAAGAAGCATCGCGCTGACGGCCATGAAGAGCGCATAGATGTTCGGCTGGCCATGAACTACGGAGGAAGCCGCCAGAGCGCGCGGGTCGCCCTTCCCGATCTTGAAGTAGGGCGGGTTGGAGATCACGACGTCGAAATCCGGGTCTCGCGGGCCGGTCGTGAAGAGATCGTTGGCCGCACCCAGACTCTCAGCGTTGGCGAGAACAAAGTCAGCTGCCTCTACGCGAACATCCACCTTGAGGTCGCGTGACCGTCGGACCCAATTCACCAAGTAGGTCAAGACAGCTTGTAGGGGCTCGATAAGATCCTTATCGATTTCGAAAGCGACGACTTCGATGTGCTCCGGAACTGGATCGCGAGAAACAAGAGATTCGATTGCAGAGCAGCAAAGGACTCCGGCTCCGGCGGCCGGATCCAGGACGCGAACGCGCTCTGCGCTCGACGGAATCCGGGCGGCCATGAAATCGGCGACCGGCACGGGCGTCAGGTAGAGCCCGTGATCTTTCCTGTGCCGAGTCGACTTGCGCGACACGTACCACTCGCCGACCCGGTCGGCATATGCGACAGGCCGCTCTCCGGATCTGGGCAGCGGCATGCCCATGGCATCGGGCTCCCGGCCGCGAGCCTCGATCCGTTTCCTGCTTTCCTGCTGTTGAACCGTCATCCCCACCTCGCCTCTACCCTGCCTCCCACTCACCCGCGACAAACGTCGGGTCGAGGATCATCGGGCCGTCAACTTCCACACCGTACACGGCGAACGTCGAGCGAGGCAAACCGACATGTTCCGACCTTAGCCGCCGGGGAGGGGGCGGCCGGGGGTCCAGGGGGCGCCGGCGGCTTCGAGCGCGGTCTCGGCGCCGGCGAAGGCGCCGTCCATGAAGTTCCGGAACTCGGCGAGCCAGTCGCCGAAGTCCGTCTCGGCGATCTCCAGGTTGCGGCGGTGGGTCGCCGTCGGCGTCTGGCGCGTGTCCCAGTGGCCGCCGATCACCCGTCCCACGCGGTTCGAGATCGAGGGCACGGTGGACTCGTTGAGGCGCTGCCGGGCCGGGTCGCCGAATAGCCGGATCGAGAAGTCCTGCAGGCCGGCGCCGAGCGTATCGAGGTCGCCGAACAGTTCCAGCGGGGCGTCCGGCGCCTCGAGAAGCGCGGCCCGCATGTGACGCAGCCGATCGCGGGCGCGGCCGATCTCCTCGCCCGCCGAGGCGATGCGGCGGCTCAACTCCGACGCCTCGTTCTGGAAGGCGACGACGGCCCCGAAGTCCGTTCCCGGCTCCGCCGTGGGCACCGCTTTCACCTCGAACGCCTGCGCCCGGCCGACCTCCCGCGCGCCGTCGGCCGTCACCACGACGAGTTGCGCGGAGTATTCGCCGGGGGCGACGAGAGGCCCCTGGGGCGGTCCCACCCACGGCGGCGTGAAGCCGGGGACCGTGAGGTCGATCGGATCGGGCGCCGGGGACCGCAGATCCCAGCTCACGCGGTGCAGCCCTTCCCTCGCGGGGCCGGCGACCCAGCGCACGGTCCGCCCGTCCGCATCGGCGATCGCGACCAGCGCCCGGGGTCCGCTCTCCGTCGCCTCCTGGTTCAGCACGTCGTAGCCGGGGAACGCCACATCTCCCCCGCCCGCTCGCACCTCCCCTTCGGCGGCGCGGCGGGCCTCCGCCATCGTCGTCGATGTCTCAGGCAGATAGTAGGAGATCACGGCGCCGAAGTCCGGGTTCGGCGCGGTGTAGTCGTCCGTCCCGAGCGTCGGCTTGCCGCGCGCCTGCAGGGGCACGGACGGGATGTACCACCACGCGTCGCGCACCGGGAACAGCGCGCCGCCATCGGCGGCGGCCATGGCCGTATTCTCGCCGCCCGCCAGTTCGCGCAGCGGCGTGTAGTCGTCGAGCACGTAGAAGCCGCGGCCGAAAGTCGACCCGACCACGTCGTTGTCCCGCCGCTGGACCTCCAGATCTCGGTGCGGGATCGTGGGGCCCGGAAGCATGTGCCAGTTCTCGCCCCCGTTCACGCTCGCGTACATCCCGAACTCGGCTCCGAGGAAGAGGAGGTTCGGGTTCAGGTGGTCCTGCTCGATCGCCCACAGGATCGTGCCGTCCGGCAGGTCGCCGGAGATCGACTGCCAGGAGAGCCCCGCGTCGTCGCTCCGGAAGAGGAGCGGCCGGAAGTCGCCCTCCTTGTGGTTGTCCGCCACCGCGAACACAGTCGAGGCGAGGTGCTGCGAGGCTTCGATGTCGTTGATGAACGCCCGTTCCGGCACGCCGGGCAGCGGGGCCGCGAGCCGCCAGTTCGCCCCGCCGTCCTCCGTCACGTGGATGAGGCCGTCATCGCTCCCCGTGTAGATCACGCCCGCCGTGACCGGCGACTCGGAGATCCCCGTGAGGGTCGCGTACTTCGACATGGCGCCGTTGTCGATGAGGTCGTCGACGCTCCACACCCGCCCCATGAACTCCAGCTCGTAGCGGTTCACGTTCGTCGTCAGGTCGCCGCTGATCGCGGTCCACGAGTTGCCCCGGTCGTCGCTCGCCCACACGCGCTGCGAGCCGTGGTAGATTCGGTCGGCGTCGTGCGGACTGATGAGGACGGGCGAGTCCCAGTTCCAGCGTTCGGGCGGGTCGCCGGGCGCGGGCTGCGCCTGGATGTCGAGCGCCTCCTCGCTCTTCCGGTCGTAGCGGTAGAGGTTCCCCTGCTGCGTCTGCAGGTAGAGGATGTCCGGATCCCGCGGGTCGATCTGGACCGCGTACCCGTCCGCCCCCATCGGCGCGTACCAGTCCCGGTTCCGGACCCCCTCGACGTTCGTCGTGCGGGCGGGACCCCACAGCGTGCCGAGATCCTGCGCCCCGCCGAGCACGTTGTAGAACGGCTCCGCGTTGTCGAGCGCGAGCTTGTAGAACTGCGAGATGGGCAGGTTCGGGAAGTGACGGAAGGTGCGGCCGTCGTCGAAGCTCTCGTACAGGCCGGCGTCCGTCCCCACCAGCAGGTGCAGCGGGTCCTCGGGATCGACCCAGAGGGCGTGGTTGTCGCTGTGCTTGTCGCGCGCCGTCTCGAGGTTCCCGAACGTCGCGCCCCCGTCCCGCGTGACCTGGATGAAGACGTCCATCTGGTACACGACGTCCGCGTCGTGCGGGGAGGCTTCGATCTCCTGGTAGTAGTGGGGACCCGTGCCCCCGGAGATGTACGAGTTCCGCCGCTCCCAGCTCTCCCCCTTGTCGAGGGACCGGTAGAAGCCGCGCTCGTCGTCGTTCGCCTCGATGGTCGCGTACACGACCTCGGGGTTCGCCGGGGTGACGGCGAGTCCGATCTTTCCCACATCGCCGCCCGGGAGTCCCGCCGTAATCCGGCGCCAGCCCTCGCCGCCATCGCTGGACTTGTAGATGCCGGAGTTGGGGCCGCCGGCGAGGTGCCCCCAGATCTTCCGCCGCCGCTCGTACGCCGCCGCGTAGATCATGTCCGGGTTGCCGGGGGCGAACTCGATGTCGGTGACGCCGGTGTTCTCGTCGATCCCCAGCACGAGCCGCCAGGAGTCGCCGCCGTCGGTGGACTTGTAGACGCCGCGCTCACCGCCCGCGGCCCAGAGCGACCCCTCCGCCGCCACGAGGATGACGTCGCTGTCGCGCGGGTCGACGAGGATCTTGCCGATGTGCTCCGAGGTGGGGAGCCCGACGTTCTCCCACGTCTCCCCGCCGTTGCGGCTGCGGTAGACGCCGTCCCCCCAGCCGACGTGGCGCCCGCTCACGTTCTCTCCCGTCCCCACCCAGATCACGTCCGGGTTGTTGGGGTCGATCGCGACATCGCCGATCGAGTACACGGACTCGTCCTCGAAGATCGCGTCCCACGTCACGCCCGCGTTCGTCGTCTTCCACACGCCGCCCGAGCCGACCGCGATGTACCAGGTGCTGCTCCGGTGCGGGTGCACGGCGATGTCCGCGATCCGGCCGCCCATCAACGCGGGGCCGATCTCGCGCAACGGCAGGCCGGCCACCACCTCCGCCACCAGCTCCTGATCGACCTCCTGCGCCCGAACCTCCGGGGTCAACGGAGGAAAGATTCCGGGAACTCCCATGAAGACGCCCCAAACGAGCGCCAGCCGCGCGGGCGACGCACCATGTCTCGTCGAGTCTCTCATCTCGCTGCTCTCCTTCTTGCCGCGGGCAGGCAGCCCGTGCCGGGTTTCCGCGAAGATTCCGCCGGATACGCTATCCCGGGAGATACGGGTCAGACAGAGCACGGCGAGCGACGAGGTGACGCGGCGGATGGAGGGGGAGTGCGACGCGGGGCGGTCTGCCGAGAGTTCGCGTCAGTTCCTGCGGGGCGACCGGGAACGCCAGGCCGCGGCCAGCGCCCGGTCGAACGTCATAAGGTCGTCGGGTTGACGGCGAATGCAGCACGCGAGGTGGACGAGATCGCGCGCCTCGAGTTCCGGATGTCGGACTACCATGTCACAGGCCATTTGCACGTCCTCACGGTGGACGGACCAGACCTCGGTCACGGTGGCTTCAACAAGATCGAACGCCGGGCGCAGTCGGTGTTGCTGATCCCTGCTGACGTAGACGTGCAGGAGTTCCTGAAGAATCTCGGCGGACGTCACGAGCGGGGTATTCCGCTCCCTCGACCGCTCGAAGAAGGATCGGGCCTCGTCTCGGCGGGGATCTTCGGAACCGACGAAGTACATGAAGACGTTGGCGTCGACGAAGATCAGAGGAGGCCCAGCTTTCTCGCGGAACTGAGCTTCCCTTCGCCGATCAGGCGCTTGGTCTCCTCCCAGTCCGGCTCCTTGGCGCCGGGGGGATGCATCGCGTCGCACTTGGCGGCGAACGCCTTGAGTTCCTCTACGGTGAACAGACGCGGACGGGCGGCCTCCAGCTTCTCGTCGGCTGCCTCGCGCAGCCATTGCCCGAGGGACTTCCCCTCACGCTCCGCCTCCGCCTGGTAGCTGATCTTGGCGGTCTCCTTAACGACGAAGTGGATCCTCGACATTGACCCCTCTCGGATGTGCATATTTTTGACACATGCACAACATGATGGTGCATGGCGGTCGAGTCAACCTCCGAGGGGCGGGGCGGCGGGCGGCGAGCGGCGGTGGTTCGTCGCCTGTTCGTAGGCGTAGCCGAAGCCGAGGAGCATCGCCTCCGTGAACGGGCGTCCGAGGAACTCGAGACCCACCGGGAGGCCGTCGTCCGTGAACCCGGCGGGCACCGTGAGCGCGGGGAGCGCCGTGAGCGGGCTCAGCGAGCGGTTGTCGCCGAGGGCGTAGCGGTCGGCCGGGGCGGGGTTCGTCTCCACATCCTCGGCGATCAGGTCCGGAGGGTGGTCGAAGGTGGCGTAGACGAAGGCGTCGAGGTCGTGCTCGGCCATCGTCGCGATGACGTCCTCCCTCACCTGGTCGCGCGCCAGGAGGTATTCCAGGTAGCCGGGGTCGCGGGTCGTCTTCCCGAGGAGGTCGGCCATGCCGGCGGCCCGCCACGGATTCACGCGGCCGGAGAGGAGGATCGACGCGAGTGTGCGGTACGGCGGGTCGCGGAGTTCGGCGAGGTAGGCGTCGGTCACTTCCTCCGTCTCGTAGGAGTTGGCGCCGAAGATGGCCGCCACGCCTTCGATCCCGGGGATGGCGACGTCGAACACCTCGGCCCCGAGGTCGCGGAGAGTCCCTATCGCCGCCTCCATCCGGGCGCGCACCTGCCGGAAGCCTTCCGATGACGTGTCAACGGACCGGTCCATCGGCTCGCGGATGACGCCGATCCGGGCCCCCGCCAGCGCATCCGCGTCGAGTCCGTCCGCGTAGGATTCCGGGATCTGTCCCACGGAGTACGCCGTCACGGGATCGTTCGGGTCGAAACCGGCGATGACATCGAGGAGGATGGCCGCGTCCATCACGGTGCGGGTCATCGGGCCCATGGTGTCCGTGGTGGGGTTGGCGGGCATCATCCCGAAGCGGCTCACGAGGGGAAGCGTGGGACGGAGGCCGACGAGCGAGGCGACGGCCGCCGGTCCGCGGATGGATCCGCCCGTGTCCTCGCCGATGCCGATCATGCCGAGGTTCGCCGCCACACCGGAACCGGTCCCGCCGGAGGAACCGCTCGGGTTGCGCTGCGGGTCGTACGCGTTGCGGATGATCCCGAACCCGGACCCCACGTAGCGCGAGGCGAATTCGCCCATGTTGGTCTTCGCGATGATGAGGGCGCCGGCGTCCTTCATGCGCGTGACGATGGTTCCGTCGCGCTCCGACATGTAGCCGGCGAAGAGGGCCGACCCGTAGGTCGTCGGCATGTCGCTCGTCTCGACCTGGTCCTTGAGGAGGACGGGGATGCAGTGCAGCGGTCCCGTGAGGCCGCCGGACGCGAAGGCGGCGTCGAGGCTTCGGGCTTCCTCGAGGGCCCGCGGGTTGACGACCGCGATCGAGTTGAGCCGCGGCCCCTGCTGGTCGTACGCGTCGATCCGGGCCAGGTAGCGCGCGACGAGCCCCTCGCAGGTGAGGTCGCCCGACCGGAAAGCCGCGTGGACCTCCGCGACCGTCGCCTCCTCGACCTCGAAGGCCTGTGGGTGGAGCGGGACAGGGGCCGCGGCGAACGCCAGGACGAATGAGAGGGCCAACCGGATTGCGATCGACGTTCGAGCAGACATGGCAGCACCTGTCCTCGGGGAGATTCGATGAGCAGCCGTTGATATGAGGGCGTATCCTCAACTTTAGCGAGACCTGATCCGACCGGAAGACGTTTCCGGTTTCTCGATCCCGACCGCAACGCAGCCGACGTGCTTGACCGCGATTCTGTCCAACACAATAATCTAGACATGTGTATTGGACATAGGGAGTCCCGATGAATGAGTGGCCGTTGCATGATGCCAAGAACCGGTTCAGCGCGGTCGTCGCGGCCGCCGTGGCCGGAGAACCGCAGCGCGTGACGCGACGGGGTAAGCCGGCCGTCGTAGTGGTGGCCGTGGAGGAGTACGAGCGACTCCGAAAGAAGGAGGCGGCGGCCGCACCGAGCCTGGCGGAGGTGCTGCTCGCAATTCCCCGGGACGACGGTGAATTCGAGCGGCGGCCTTTGACCCTTCGGCGGGTCGATCTCTGATGTTCCTGGTCGACACCGACGTTCTTTCGGCGCTCCGTCAACATGAACGCAGCCGCTCGATCGTCCGGTGGGTGGCGAGTCAGCGTACGGGCGACCTGTACCTCAGCGTGGTCTCTATCGGGGAGATCGAGCGGGGGATCGAGAAACAGCGACGCCGCAATCCGGACTTCGCGGACACGCTGGGCGGGTGGCTCGACGACGTCATCAGACTGTACGGGGACCGCATTCTGCCCGTAGACCTTCCCACGGCCAGGCGCTGGGGACGCCTCTCGCAGACTCTGGGCCGCCAGGACGCGGACCTCTTGATCGCCGCCTCGGCGCTGGAGCGCGGGCTGACGGTCGTCTCGCGCAATGTTCGGCACTTCGAGCCGACCGGGGTGGCGGTCCTGGATCCCTCCGCTCCGGCGGGAGCAGGCTAGCGCGACCGCCGGATGCCGCAGAAGCGGATCGCCGTGACGGCGAGGATACGGGCCAGTTCGACGAGGTCGGCGGCGCGAACGCTCTCGTCGGGACGGTGGGCCTCGCGGACGTCGCCGGGGCCGAAGAGCACCGTGGGCACGCGGCCGTGGTTGACGAGGAGCCGCATGTCCGCGCCGTACCGCACGCCCCCGATGCGGGCGTCCGTGCCGCCGAGCGACCGCACGGCACCGGCCAGGGTGCCGACCACGGGGTCGCTCGCGTCCGTGCGGGCGGCCGCGAACTGCGCCCCGACCCACTCGACGGCGGGCGGGTGGTCGCGCAGCCATGCGTCGCCGGAAGCAGCCTCGGCCACGGCGTCCTCCAGCGCGCGTCGCGCCCCGGCGAGGTCCTCCCCGGGCGCGACGCCGTAGCGACCCTCCGCGACGAGGCTCTCCGCCACCGTCGAGGGCCAGATCCCGGCCCGGAGCCGTCCCATGGTCAGGGCGTACGGCAGCGTTTCCCCGCGGAACAGCGGATCGGCGACGTCGCGGTTCCGTTCCGCCTCCAACGCCCGGAGCCGCCGGAAGATCGGGATGAACTTCTCGACCGGGTCCACGCCTTCCTCCCGCATGGCCCCGTGCGCGGCGAGACCGGGGACGGTGAGGCGGAAGCTGAGCGCGCCGGCCTGCGCGGGCGCGATGACGAACCCGGTCGGCTCGACGACGATCGCTCCATCCCCGGTGTGCCCGCGCTCGATCGTGGCCAGCATGCCGGAGCCGCCGTCCTCCTCGCCGATCACGCTCTGGACCTGGAGGGCGCCGGCCAGTTCGATCCCCGCGTCGCGCAGCGCCCGCGCCGCCGCCAGCGCGCCGCACAGCTGCCCCTTCATGTCCACGACCCCGCGCCCGAACAGCCGCCCGCCGCGCTGCGTGAGTTCGAAGGGTGGGTGCGTCCAGCGCTCGGCCTCTCCCGCGGGGACGACGTCGACGTGGCCGTTGAGGATCAGCGTCCGGCCCTCGCCGCGGCCCATGCTGCCGACGACCCCGAGACCTTCGCGACGCTCCACGTCGGCCGTGTACGCGGGGTGCCGGCGCAGCCGCTCGAAGTCGATTTCCCACACGTCCGTCTCGACGCCGAGATCGCACATCTCCTCGGCCACGCGCTCCTGGGCCGGCGTTTCCCGGTTCGCGACGCTTTCGATCGCGACAAGGTCGGCGAGGAGCGCGAACAGCCGTTCCGCGTCCACCGCCTCCGCCGCGCGGCGTTCCTCGGACGACAGCGCGCCGCCGTCGCCCGGCATGGTCTCCTCCCCCGTACCCATACGCGGAGTATGTCACGGATCGGCTTCCCGGGTCGACCCTGTCGCGGCGGCCTCGTCCGGGCGCTGCGCAACGGCTACCGTACCGGCTGGAGTGGAACTCAGCGTAAACGAACCACGGAGTATGATCGATGCGCGTCCGGACACGTCGTTACTTCACCGGGTGGGCCGCCACGAGGCGGGCGACGACCCTGGCCAAGGTGACCCTGACCACAGCGACCCTTGCGGTCGGGCTCGTGGCCGCCGTTCCTGTCGCAGCGCAGTCCGTCACGCCCGAGGGGGACCCGGGCCTTGGCCGTCTTCTGGCCGAGATCGAGCGGCTGGCCCCGAGCAGCGGGGGCACGGTGGGCGTGGGCGCCGTCCACATCGAGACGGGCCGCGCGGTGTGGTTCAACGAGGACGAGCGCTTCCCGATGGCCTCGACCTACAAGGTGCCGATCGCGGTCCAACTCCTGTCCCGGGTCGACCGGGGCGAGATCACGCTCGCGGACATGGTTGAACTCGAACCCGGCGACATCCATCCCGGCAGCGGCACGATCTCGAACCTGTTCGACGACCCGGGGGTGGCGCTCTCCCTCCGGAACCTGCTCGAACTCATGCTCCTCATCTCCGACAACAGCGCGACGGACCTCACCCTCACCGCGGCCGGCGGCCCGGACGCCGTGAATGCCCGCATGAGTGAACTGAACGTGGACGGCCTGAGCGTGAACCGTCCGACATCCGTCCTCATCGGGGACTACTCGGGCGTCGAGACCCCGGCGGACGGACGGATTTCGATGGCGGAGTTCCGCGAACGCGCGGGCGAGGTCTCCGCCTCGGAGCGGGAGGCGGCCCGCGAGGCGTTCTCGACCGACCTGCAGGACACCTCGACACCCCGCGCCATGGCTCACCTCCTGGCGATGACCTGGGCGGGGAAGGCGCTGGGCTCGAAGAACACGGAGGTCTTCAAGGACGTCATGCTGCGCGTCCAGACGGGCACCGGCCGCATCAAGGGCGTGCTGCCGCCCGGCACACCCGTCGGCCACAAGACGGGAACCATCGGCGGGACCACGAACGACGTCGGATACATCTACCTTCCGGATGACGCGGGACACGTGATCACGGTCCTCTTCGTGAAGGACTCGGAGCGGCCCGTCCCGGCCCGGGAGGCGACGATCGCCCAGATCTCGCGCGCGATCTACGACTACTTCCTCTTCAACCCGGGGACCCCGGCAGACCCGTCCGCCGACCGCGCCAACCCCCGCTACGGCGTGTGGAAGTTGCGCTCCGACGCGCCGGCCCCGGCCCTCAACGTCATGACCTATGACCCATGGGGGGACGGCGGGATGAAGATCACCGTCGAGTCCACGAACGCCCGCGGCGGCGAAGCGAAGTGGAGTTACGAGACGATGTTCGACGGAGAATTCCGGCCCGTGACGGGGCGGGACGGGGTCGAGACGGCGGTGGAAGTCGTCGACCGCTACACGAACCGGATCACGAGCCGGCGGGACGGCCGCGTCACGCAGGTCATCATCAACGTCCTTTCCGAGGACGGAAACCGGATCGACAACGAGTACCGGAGCACGGACGCGGACGGGAACGAACGCGTCTCGCATGCGGTGTACGAGCGCATCGGCAGGTGAAGAACGCGATGTCCCGGGACTACGACGCGATCGTCATCGGGGCCGGCGTCATCGGCGTCTGCACCGGGTTCGAACTCGCCAAGCGCGGGTTCCGGACGCTCAACGTCGATAAGCTCCCCGCCGCCGGCTACGGCTCGACCTCGAACACCTGCGCGATCATCCGTCTCCATTACTCGACGCCCGACGGCGTGGCGATGGCGCGCGAGTCGTACTTCTACTGGCTCGACTGGGGGAAGTACGTCGGCGTGCCGGACCCTTCCGGGCTGGCCCGCTACGTCAACACCGGCTGCCTCGTCACGAAGACGGAGAAGAACCACTACCTGCAGCGGGTGAAAGAGAGTCTCGACGAACTCCACGTCGCGTACGAGGACCTAGACGCGGAGGGGATGCGCGAAAAGCTCTCCGTCCTCGACACGCGGCAGTTCGGCCCTCCCGTGACGGAGGAGGACCCGGCGTTCGGCCGGCCGACGGGCGGGAACGTGGCCGGGGCCGTCTATATCCCGGAATCCGGCTACATCAACGACCCGCAACTCTGCTGCCACAACATTCAACTCGGGTGCGAGGCGCACGGAGGCGAGTTCCGCTTCAACACGGAGGTGACTGAGATCCTCCGGGGGGGCGGGAGGGTCGCGGGCGTCCGCCTGAAGGACGGGTCCGAGGTGCGGGCGCCCGTCGTGGTGAACGTGGGCGGTCCCCATTCCTTCGTCATCAACCGGATGGCGGGGGTCGAGGAAGAGATGAACATCAAGACGCGCGCGCTGAAGCAGGAGGTCTGTCACGTCCCCGCGCCGGAGGGTGTCGACTATAACGTCGTCGGGATGCTGATCTCGGACAGCGATATCGGGTGCTATTCGAGGCCCGAGGTCGGCAACCATATTCTGATCGGTTCCGAGGATCCGCCCTGCGACGATCTGGAGTGGGTGGAGGACCCGGACGACTATGACAATACCTTCAGTTATCAGTGGAAAACGCAGGTCCTGCGCGAAGCGCAGCGGGTGCAGGGACTTCCCGTGCCCCAGGCGCGGCAGGGACTCGTCGACCTCTATGACGTGTCGGACGACTGGATCCCCATCTATGACAAATCGGACCTCCCCGGCTTCTACATGGCGGTGGGGACGTCCGGGAACCAGTTCAAGAACGCGCCCGTCGCGGGCCAACTCATGGCCGAACTCATCGAGCAGGTCGAGGGCGGGCGCGACCATGACGCGGATCCGGTCCGGTTCCATATGAAATATACGAGACGGGACTGCGATATCGGGTTCTTCAGTCGGCTCCGGACGATGAATCCCGATTCGTCCTATTCGGTCATCGGCTGACCCCTCGCCCGTCGACTCGCATTCCGTGAGCTTCGGATCGCGCTTCGGATCGCTTTGGAGGCTGAAGTCCGCGCTGGGAGCGGGGGTCGTTCGCCCGGGCCGATTGTGGGAGGAGAGGCCACTCCGCCGCCACTACGATGTCGTGATCATCGGCGGCGGCATCCACGGGCTCGCCACGGCCTGGTATCTCGCGAAGGACCACGGGGTCCGGGACATCGCGGTGCTCGAGAGCGAGTACGTCGGGTTCGGGGGGTCGGGGCGGAACACCGCGATCGTCCGGGCGAACCAGCGCACGCAGGAGAACGTCCCGCTCTACGACGAGGGCCTGAAGCTGTGGCCCATCCTCACGGACGAACTCGACTTCAACCTCATGTTCCACAACTGCGGCAACCTCAACCTCGCCCACAGCGAGGCGGCGGTCGCCGCGTTCCGGCTCTCCGTCAATACGGCGAACTTCTGCGGCGTGCGCTCGGAACTGGTGGACCCGCAACAGTGCAAGGAACTGGTCCCGGCGCTGGACGTGTCGGACCGGCCCGCGCACCCGATCCAGGCGGGCATGTACCACCCGCCGGGCGGCGTGGTGCGCCACGACGCGGTGGTGTGGGGACTCGCCCGGGGCGCCAGCCTGCACGGGGCCTCGATCCACCAGGGCGTCGAGGTTCAGGGGATCGACACGGAGAGCGGGCGGGTAACGGGCGTGCGGACGAGCGCAGGGCCGATCGGGTGCCGGAAGCTGGGGATCATGGCGGGGGGATACGGGCCGGCGATCGCGGCGATGCTCGACATCGAGCTGCCGGTGAACCCGCTCACGATCCAGGCGATGGTGACGCAGCCGCTCAAGCCGTTCCTCCACCACGTCGTGAGTTCGGGCGCCTACCACGTCTACGCGAACCAGACGCTTAAGGGGGAGATCGCGACGGGCGCGCACATGGACCCGCAGGTGAACTACACGACGGACGTCACCGCGGGCTACTTCAAGCACCAGGCCGAAGCGCTGACGGACTTCATGCCGTGCCTGAAGGGCGTGCGGTTTCTGAGGGTCTGGGCGGGGCTGGCCGACATGACGCCGGACATGGCGCCGATCCTCGACGGCAACTTCGCGCACGAGGGGCTCTATCTGGACGTGGGCTGGGGGTACTTCGGCTTCAAGTCCGGGCCCGTGGCGGGGAAGTACATGGCCGAGTTCATGGCGCGGGAGGAGGCGCCGGAGATCCTGAAGCCGTTCGCGCTCCGCCGCTTCCTCGAGAACCGGTACATGGGGGAGACGGCGACGACGATGAAGTACGGCCAGTGGGACTGACCGTGGACCCGACCGTGGACGCACCTGTGGACCCGACCCGGGAGCGCCGCTCGTGACCTTCCGGTTGACGTGCCCGGTGTGCGGGAAGCGCGACGTCTACGAGTTCACGTACGGGGGGCCGGAGCGGGGCCCGAGGCCGCAGGAAGCGTATCCGGGGTCCGGAGCGGATCCCGAGGCCGGAGCGAATCCCGAGGCCGGAGCGGGCCTCGCGGCGGGGGCCGAGGCGCACTTTCGCTGGGCGCAGTTCCGCATGAACCGCCCGGAGCCGCAGGAGGAGTGGTGGCACCACGCGGCCGGCTGCGGCATTTGGTTCTCGACCTGGCGCGACCCGGCCACGAACCGGGAGGCGCGGCCCGGCGGCGGGGAGACGAGCGGGGACGAGGCAAGCGGGGGCGACTCTCGGTGAGCCGGCTGCCTCCTTCCCCGACCGAGCGGATCGACCGCTCCAGGCCGCTCGGTTTTCGCTGGTGCGGGCGCACGCTGGAGGGTTTCGAGGGAGATACGGTCGCCTCGGCGCTCTGGGGGGCGGGGGTCCGCACCCTCGGCCGCAGCTTCGAATATCACCGGCCCCGGGGGCTGTACGACCTGGAGGGGGAAGGGTCGAGCCAGCTCGTCTCGATCGACGGCATCCCGAACCAGTCGGCGGGGACGACGCCGCTGCGCGAGGGGATGGAGGTCGGCGCGCAGAACGTGCGGGGAGATCCGCGTTTCGACGTGTACGGCCTTCTCGACCGGCTCGACCGGTTCATGCCGGCGGGCTTCTACTACCGGCTCTTCCACCGGCCCGCGTGGGCCGCCCGGTTCTTCCAGGAACGAATGCGGGGGCTGGCCGGCCTGGGCGTGCTGCGGCTCGACGTCCCGGACCGGGGGGAGCACGCCGAACGCTACCTCAAGGCCGACGTGGCGGTGGTCGGCGGCGGTCCGGCGGGGTTGTCGGCCGCGCTGGAGGCGGGCCGGCTCGGCCTTCGCGTGTGCCTGTTCGAACGCCGGCCGTGGCTGGGGGGACATCTCGACTGGCGCGTGCGGGACGGTCGTTCGCTCGCCGGGGAGGTGTCCGCCCTCGCCGACGAACTCGAGCGCATGGAATTTGTGCGCGTGTTCCGGCATGCACCGGTCACGGGGATCTGGGGGGAGAACCTCCTCACGGGCTTCCAGTGTCGGAGTACCGGCCGCCGGGCCGGCAGCCGGACGGACAGCGCGACGGCGGCCGCCTTCGACGAGACGCACTGGGAGTGCCGTGCCCGAGCCGTGGTGGTCGCGACGGGTTCGATCGAACGGCCGCTGGTGTTCGAGCACAACGACCGGCCGGGCGTGACGCAGGTCGACACGGCGATCCGGCTCGCGCGGACGTACGGGGTCCGGCCGGGCGCAGCCGCCGTCTTCAGCGTGGGCGACGACCTCGGGCTGGAGGCAGCGGTGGATCTGGCGTCGCTCGGAGTGGATGTGCGCCTGGTCGCGGATGCGCGGCACGAGGGTCACGACGAGGCTCTGGTGGATGCGCTGGTCGAGGCGGGGATCGACTTCCGGCCGGGGTGGGCCGCGAGTCGCGTGCGCGGGCGGAGCCGCGTCCGTCGTGTCGAACTGGCGGCCCGGACGACGACCGGCGCGGGGAGCGGCGCGTCGGTCGGATCCAGGGGTGGCGGGACGGGCGACTCGCTGCGCGTGGCGTGCGATCTGCTGGTGGCGAGCGCGGGACGCCAGCCGGACATCGGCGTCCTCTCGTGTGCCGGCGCGCGGTTCCGCCGCGGCGAGCGCACCCGGACCTTCGAGCTCGAGCGCCTGCCGCCCGACGTGTTCGCCGCGGGCGGCGTCCTTCGGCTCACCGATCTCGAGGCGCTCACATCTTCCGGGCGGATCGCGGGGCTCGAGGCCGCCACAGCGTGCGGCGCGAACGTGGCGAGTCCGCTGGCTCGGGAGCGCGCCCGGCTGGCAGACCGGCCGGGGCCCGCCCGGGGCTCCTCGATCGTCCGGGGACCCATCACCGAACGCCGCCTCGCCCCCGGCCGCAAGGCGTTCCTCGACTTCGACGAGGACGGTACCTGGAAGAACGCGGCCCAGAGCGCCGCCTACGCCTTCGACGTGCCCGAACTCGCGAAGCGCTTCGGGAACTTCGGGCTCGGCCCCGGCCAGTACCGCGTGCCGGGCCAGAACCTCGCCATGGCGATGGCCGAGATCGCGGGGCGGCCGGTCGGCAGCTTCGCCGCCACGACGGTGCGCCCGCCGGTCATCCCCCCTTCCCTCGCGACGCTCGCGGGCCCGAACCACGACGTCCACAAACGGACCCCGCTCCACGACGACCAGGCCGCGCGGGGCGCCGTGTTCCGCCGGGCGGGGCCGTGGCTGCGGGCGCGCTACTTCAGCGAGGACCGGGAGTGTCTCGAGGAGATCCGCAACGTGCGCGAGAACGTCGGCCTCCTCGACAGTTCGCCGCTGGGGAAGTTCCGGATCTGGGGACCCGACGCCCTGCGCGCCCTCCAGCGCGTCTACGTCTCCGACATGACGCGGGCGCGGCCCGGCCGCTGCACGTACTCGGCGATGTGCAACGACACCGGCAACGTCATCGACGACGGCGTCGTCGTGCGGACGGGCGACGACGAGTTCTACTTCACGACGAGTTCGAACCGGGCGGGGACCACCGTCGAGTGGCTTCGCTTCCACACGCGATACGACGGGTGGGACTACAACCTCGTGAACCTCACAGACGCGCTCGCCTCCATCAACGTGGCGGGGCCGAACGCCCGGCGCGTGCTGGAGAAGATCACGCGTGCGGAGCTGTCGGACGACGCGTTCCCGTATCTCGGCTGCCGCGAGATCGAGGTGGGAGACGGCGTCGCTGCGCGGTGTCTGCGCCTCGGGTTCGTGGGCGAGTTGTCCTATGAACTCCACGTGCGGGCGAGCCATGCCCGGTACGTGTGGGATCTGCTGTGGGAGGCCGGGGCGGAGTACGGCATCCGTCCGTTCGGGCTCGAAGCGCAGAACTGCCTGCGGGCCGAGAAGGGACACGTGATCATCGGGACGGAGTCCGAGCAGCGCGTCACCCTCCTCGACATCGGCATGGGCTGGCTCTGGGACCGCGGGGACACGGCCTCCGGCAAGGTGGGCGCCGCGGCGCTCCGCTACTGCGAGGGGCAGTCCGGGCGGCTGAAGCTCGTGGGACTCCGGGTCGACGACCCCGCGGGCGACGCGGGTGCCGGGGCCGCTCGCGACCCCGCTCACCGGCCCGAGGACGGAGCGCTCGTCGTGGACGGTGACCGGATCGCCGGCTTCGTCTGCACCACGCGGCACAGCGAGACGCTGGGCTGGCAGTACGGACTGGCCCTCGTCGAGGACCGGCTGGCGGAGCGGGGCCGATCGCTCGACCTGTACGAGTCGCTGGGCCGGCGGACCGTGCGCTCGACCGCAACCGTGGTGCCTCCCCACTTCCATGATCCGAGAGGGCAGCGCCTGCGGATCGCCGCCGAGGGGCGCCCACGCCGGCCCGGCGAGGCGCCATCGCAGCCGGCGCCCGCGGCCCATCGCCGGTCTCCGGTCCGCTTCGACGCCGCGCCCGCCCGCACCGAGCGCCGCGCCGGCTGGAACGTCGTGCTCGACTACGAATCGGACCCCGCCCCCGCCGACGTCATGCGCCAGGCCGGCCTCATCGACCTCAGCCACCGCGCCCGCTGGGATGTCCAGAACCGGGACATCCGGACCGTGCGGCCGTTCGGCCTCGACGTGCCCGGCACTCCCGGGGAAGTCGCGGTCCGCGACGGGCTGTTGATCAACCGGATGAACGGAACCCAGGCCTCCGTCTGGCACGTCGGACCCGGGGCGGCGCCCGCCACGCCGGACGGTCCGCACTATACGGACACGACCGACTCCCACTGCTGGCTCGCCCTCCTCGGAGACTCCGTTCCGGAGGTGCTGGAGTGCGTCACCAACCTCGACCTCTTCGACCCTGCGCGCGCGCGGCCGCTCCTGACGCAGGGGCCCGTCCTGCATGTACCTTGTCAGATCGTCACCTGGCGGGACGACGCCGTCCTCCTCATCTGCAGCCGGGGTTACGCGCAGACTTTCGTCGAAGCACTCCTCGAATCAGGCCGCCACGCGGGTCTGCACCCGGCCGGTGAGCGGCTCTTTACCGACTGGGTGCACGCGCTGGGGAACTGAGGCGTTCCCGCGGGAACGCCTCCGGTGCGATCCGGGAGCTCAGGAGGTGGCGGCGAGGGCCCGGTCCAGGTCCTCTTTGAGGTCCTCGACGTGCTCGAGGCCGACGGACATCCGGAGCAGGTTCTCCGGCGCACGGGTCGCCGCCCCTTCGACGGACGCCCGGTGCTCGATGAGGGAGTGGGTCCCCCCGAGGCTCGTGGCCCGGGCAATCACCTTCACGTTGGCCGCGACCGCGAAGGCTTCCTCCCGCCCGCCCGCAACATCGAACGATAACATCCCCCCGAAGTCCGACATCTGACGCGCGGCGAGCGCATGCCCGGGGTTGTCCCGAAGACCCGGATAGTAGACGCGCGCGACGCGCGGATGAGCGTCGAGGAAGCGGGCAAGCTCCATGGCGTTGGAGCAGTGCATGGCCATGCGCGCGGCGAGGGATTCGAGTCCGCGTCGCGTGAGCCAGGCGTCGAAGGGCGAGGGCACGAGGCCACCGTCCTTCTGGATCTTCCGCAGCGCTTCAAGCGTCCCGCCCGACTCGCGCACGATCACCGCGCCCCCGGTCACGTCGCTGTGGCCGCCGAAGTACTTGGTCGTGGAGTGCATTACGAGATCCATGCCGAGATCGAGCGGCCGCTGCAGGAGCGGCGTCGCCCACGTGTTGTCGCAGCACGAGATCGCCCCGCCCTCCCGCGCGATTCCGGCGATCGCCTCGATGTCGGAGATGCGGATGAGCGGGTTCGACGGCGTCTCCATCCACACGAGACGGGTGTGCGGCCGCATGGCCGAGCGGACGGCATCGAGGTCGGTCATGTCGACGAAGCTCGCCTCGATTCCGCGCTCCGCGAACGAATCCCGGAGGAGAACGCCGGTCCCGTAGTACGCATCGTCCGCCGCGACGACGTGTTCCCCGGGCGAGAGCGAGAAGATGACGGCGAACGTCGCCGCCATCCCCGAGGGGAACGCGACGGCTTCCGGCCCGCCTTCCAGCGCGGCCAACGCCGCCTCCAGCAGGGCCCGGTTCGGATTCCCGCTGCGGGAGTAGTCGAACCCCCCGGGGTACGACCCGTCCTCCCCGCGCTCGAAGGTGGTCGAGAGCGTGATCGGGGGCGCGATCGCCCGGCTCGTCCCGTCCGGGTCCATGCCCGTCTTCACCGCCAGCGTTTCGATTCGCATTTCGACCTTTCCGGGGCTCTGGATCAGCGTCGTCGGGCTCGGAGGGACCCGCCGATGAGGACGCCGACGGGACCGATGACGAGCATCGCGATGGGATACCATGCGGGTCCGTACGGGTCGCCGGAGGCGGAGAGGCCGGCGAGCGAGGCGAGGCTGAAGAAGACGAGAATCGCCGCCAGGACGCCGGCGTGGAGCCGTGGCGCGCCCGGAGCCGCCAGCGCCGCGAGGAAGCCCGCCAGGATGGTAACGGCGAGTCGCACGCCCAGACTCGTGAAGATGAACGCGGCGCCCGGAGCCATCTCCGGTTCCACGCCGAAGAGCGACAGCATCAGCCGCCCGCTAAGGACCGACCCCAGCGTCAGCGCGACGAACCCCAGGATGACGGCCGCGACGCTGCGTAAAATCGAGGCGTCGTTCATGCGCGACCATGTCTCGACCGCCTCGTCGAGGTCGGGGCGGTAGCCCGGAGGCGGCGACTCGGACTGCGTCATCCGTCTCTCTCCATGACGGGCAGGGCGATATGCGATGCCTTCCATTTGTCCATCGGTTCCCCCTCCCCAAGATTCACGCGCGTCTTTATGGTTCTCGAAGATGATACGACTCCCGGCCACCGAGCGAGTGACGATGAATCCCGCCGCAACCGACACGCTGGACCTGCAGACCATCCCGGGCGTGGGGCCGAGCATCGCGCGCGACCTGACGGAACTGGGCATCGGCCGGGTGCGGGATCTCGAAGGACGCGACCCCAACGAACTCTATGACCGCCTCTCCGAGCAGCGCGGCGTGAGCATGGATCCATGCGTGCTGTACGTCTTCCGCTGCGCCGTCTACTTCGCGGAGACCCACGCCGGGGAGGCCGGAAGGCCCGACCGCGAACTGCCGAGCGCCGAGCGCGAACTGCTCAAGTGGTGGAACTGGAAGGGCCGCGTCCACGCCAACGAGCGCCCCGGCGCGCCCGCCTGACGGACGATCGGTAACCATGGCTTCGGATCTCCACGAGCGCATCTGCGACGTCGTTGCCCGGATTCCCGCCGGTCGCGTCGCCACCTACGGGCAGGTCGCCCAACTCGCCGGACTCGGCGGACAGGCCCGTCTCGTGGGCTACGCGCTCTATGCCTCCGACCGGCCGCTCCCCTGGCACCGCGTGATCAACGCGCGCGGCGAGATCAGTCCCCGCGGCGACTCGTACTCCGAGATGATCCAGTACCAGTTGCTCGCGAACGAAGGGGTGGAGTTCGACAAGTGGGGACGAATCTCGCTCAAGCGCTTTCGCTGGAACGGGGAGATGCCGCCCCCCACCGGCTCCTCGCCTCCCTCCTGATTCCGGAGCGCCTTATGCGTACGTTTGCCGCCTTCCTCCTCGTCGCGCTGGCCGCCGTCGGCTTCGAGGCGCAGTTGCATGGGCAGGAGACCCGCGTCGAGACCGCCAGCGGGAACGTCGACGGCGTCCTCGTCGACGGCATCCGCTCCTACAGGGGGATTCCGTTCGCGGCGCCGCCGGTGGGGGACCGGCGCTGGAAGCCGCCCCAGCGGGTCGAAGCGTGGGGGCGGCGGACGTTGCGCGCGCACAGCTTCGGCCCGGAGTGCATGCAGACTCCGTACGGCGCGGGCTCGTTTTTCGGAGGTCCCCCCGCCCCGACGGCGGAGGACTGCCTGTACCTCAACGTCTGGACCGGGGCCGCCGACGCCTCCGAGCGGCGACCGGTCATGGTCTGGATCCACGGGGGCGCGCTCACGCGGGGGTCCGGCTCCACCGGCATCTACGACGGGACGGCGCTGGCGGAGAAGGGCGCCGTCGTCGTCACGATCAACTACCGGCTCGGACCGTTCGGCTACCTCGCACATCCGCTTCTCACGGCCGAGTCCGAACACGGATCGTCCGGCAACTACGGCGTCCTCGACCAAGTTGCCGCGCTCGAGTGGGTGCGGGACAACATCGCGGCCTTCGGCGGGGACCCGGACCGCGTGACGATCTTCGGCGAGTCGGCCGGCTCGTGGAGCGTGAACACGCTGATGGCGACGCCGCTGGCCGCGGGCCTCTTCCACCGCGCCATCGGACAGAGCGGGGGGCGCTTCGGACCCATGATGCGCCTTTCGGAAGCGCCGGAGGGCGGACGCTCCGCCGAGGAGATCGGCGCGGCGCTCCTCGGGGCGCTCGGGGCGGAGACCCTGGAGGACATGCGGAAACTCTCCGCCGCGAGCGTGATGGCGGGACTCGACACGCCGGCCGGACGCGGCTTCAGGACGGCGGAGAACGTGGACGGCTGGGTGCTGCCGACGGACGTGTCGACGGCGTTCGCCGACGGAACGCACAACAACGTCCCGGTGCTCGTGGGGTTCAACGCGGATGAGATGACCTCTCTCTCGTCCCCGAGATCGGTGCCCGAGACGCTCGAGGCGTGGCGCGAGTGGGTGGCGGGCCGCGTCGGGGACGATGCGGAGCGCTTCGACGTCGCCTACCCCGTGGAGGAGGAAGGCGAGATCTTCGACGCCTTCATGCGGAGCCGCGGCGACGCGCTGTTCGGCATCCAGATGCGGACGTGGGCGCGGGCGTCGGAAGCCGCCGGCGCGGGTGCGTGGCTCTACTACTTCACGCACGAGCCGCCGGGACCCGCGAAGGACTATCTCAAGTCGTACCACGCGGCGGAGATCGTGTACGCCTTCGGCAACGTCGGTCCCGGCGAACGGGAAGCCGCGGACCGCCGGCTGGCGCAGACGATGTCCTCCTACTGGGTGAACTTCGCCGCGGACGGCGACCCGAACGGTCCCGGACTGCCCCCGTGGCCGGCCTACACGCGCGACTCCGAGGCCCATCTCGTGCTGGGGCCCACGGTGGAGGCGGGAAGCGAACTCCGCGACGTCCAGCTCGACTTCTGGGACCGGCGCCTCCGCGCCGGGACGCCGTGATGGCGAGGCGAGCCTCAGGACTACTGTGGGGAGTGCCGCGGTGAGCGGGTCGCTCTGCCGGCGACTCGCCGAGATCCGCGCGCAGAAGGAGGCCGCCCGACCGGTAGCCGCCACGGCGGTCATGCACGCCGGCACGGAGGCACTGCGAAGTTCCGGCATCCTCGACCGAATCCCCGGCGTGGGCGACCGGGCGCCGCTCTTCGCCCGCCCGAGCGTGGCCGGCCCCACGGTCCGGCTGAAGTCGCTCCTGAAGCGCGGCCCCGTGGTGCTCAGCTTCTTCCGCGGCCGCTGGTGACCGTACTGCCGCGAAGAGCAGGTCGCTCTTCAGTCGGTTCTTCCGGAGATCGAAGCGAAGGGCGCGCGACTCGTCACGCTCTCTCCGCAGCTCGCCGAGTTCGCCCGCGGCTGGGTCGAGGAGGACGGCATCGAGTTCGACGTCCTGCTGGACCTCGGGCTGGGGGTCGCTCGTGACTACGGCCTGACGTTCCGGGTCGAGGGCGAACTGCGCGCGCTCTACCGCGACGGCCTCGGCATCGATCTCGCCCGCTTCAACGGCGACGAATCCTGGGAACTCCCGCTCACGTCCACCTTCGTCATCGACCGCTCGGGGACCATCGTGTACGCCTCCGCCGACCCCGACTACACCGTCCGGGCCGAGCCGGCCGACGTCGCCGCCGCCATCCCGCCCTCCAACTCATAGGTGCCTGCGGAGCCGCCCCCCCCGTCTCGATCAGCGACTCCGCCTGATGACATCATTGACTGCAATGAGATCAACCCGCAAGTTACGTTTTGCACAAACTCCAGACTGACGGTGGTAGAGACGTGGCGAGTATCACGATTCGGAATCTGGGTGACGGGGTGAAACGCCGGCTTCGGATTAGAGCGGCGGAGCATAATCGTTCCATGGAAGAGGAAGCGCGGGTGATTCTCCGCGAGACAGTCGGCCAGGAAAAGATGCCCGCGAAGGGCCTGGGGACTGCGATCCATGAACTGTTCGCGCCCCTGGGTGGCGTGGAGCTCGAGATTCCCCCGCGCGAGCCGATGCGCGAACCGCCACGGTTCGACTGAGTCGCACCGATGTTCATCCTCGACACGAATGTCGTCTCAGAGTTGATGCGCGGGGTCCCGCAGCCTGAAGTGCTCGCATGGGTCGACGCCCGCGCGAGGCGGGATCTCTTCGTCACTGCGATCACAGAGGCGGAGATCCGAACCGGCATCGCCATCCTGCCAGCCGGCAGGCGCCGACGGGATCTGGCGCATGCAGCAGATCGGTTCTTTGCGGACTTCTTCACGAACCGCGTGCTGCCGTTCGACGGTTCCGCAGCGAGGGCCTACGCGGAGATCACGGCCGAGCGACGGGCCGCTGGACGCCCGATCAGCCAATTCGACTGTCAGATCGCGGCCGTCACTCGTTGCCGAGGCGCTGCGCTGGCGACGCGAAACGTGAGGGATTTCAAGAGCGCCGGGATCGAAGTGCTGGATCCCTGGGCTGACGTCTGAGGACGCCGTGCACGAGTCCCTGCAGGAGGTGCGGCTTCTGCATGGGCTTCCCGGGCGGATGCGGGACGGCGTGCGGCTTTCGGCGGATGTCTATCTGCCGGCTTCCGGAGGCCCCTTCCCCACCATCCTGACGCGGACGCCGTACGAGAGCGGCCGGGACGTGTTCATCGAGACCGGCATCTGGTGGGCGGAGCGCGGGTACGCGTTCGTGGTCCAGGACTGTCGCGGCCGGTTCGGGTCCGAGGGCGTGTTCCACGCGTATCTCCCCGAGATCGAGGATGGGTACGACACGCTGGAGTGGGTGGCGGGGCAGGCGTGGTGCAACGGGAAGATCGGGATGTGGGGGCGCAGCTACGGCGGCCTCACGCAGTGGCTCAGCGCGCCGCTCGGAAGCCCGCACCTCGCCTGCATGGCGCCGCACGTGATCTGCGACGACCACTTCGGCGACTGTCACTACCTGGGCGGCGCCTTCCAGTTGCTCCTCTCGCTCGGCGCGGCCGCGATCTGGGAGACAAACCTCGCGATCGTGACCGGCAGGCAGGCCGCCCGCCTGTTCCAGAACCCGAAGTTCTGGGCCCACCTGCCGATCATCGAGATGGACGAGCGCGCGATCGGGCGGAAGATCCCGTACTGGCGGGAGTGGCTGGAGCACCCGACGCGGGACGAGTACTGGCGCCGCTTCAGGGTCACTGATCAATACGGCGGTGTCACGGCGCCGGGGTTTCAGCAGGGCGGGTGGTACGATGCGTATGCGGGGTCGGCGCTCCGCAACCACGAGGGGATGACGGCGGGAGCCGCGACTTCCCGGGCCCGCGCGCAGAACCGGACGCTCATCGGCCCCTGGTCGCACGAAGTCCCGGAGACGAGGACGGTCGGGGATCTCGACTTCGGACCCGACGCCTGGGTGGACGTGCGGGAGGAGGAGCGGCGCTGGTTCGACTGGCAGCTTCGCGGCGTGGACGACGGGATCGGCGACGACCCGCCGCTGCGCTGGTTCACGACGGGCGCCGATCGGTGGCGCGAGGGCGCGGAATGGCCGCCGCCGGGGACGGAGGAGGTGCCCTGGTATCTGCGCAGCCACGGGCGCGCGAACCGGAGCGGCGACGCCTGGCTGGATCCGGAGCCGCCGGGGGACGAGCCGCCGGATCGCTTCGAGTACGATCCCCGCGACCCGGCGCCGTCGCTCGGGGGCAACCTCTCTTCCCGGCTGATCACGACCCACGCCGAGACGCCGATGCGGGGCGGCCCCGTCGAGCAGGCGCCGCTCGAGCGGCGGCCCGACGTGCTCGTCTACACCTCGCGGGCCCTGGAGAGCGATCTGGAGGTCACGGGGCCGGTCGAGGTCGTGCTCTACGCCGAGTCGTCGGCGCGCGACACGGACTTCGTGGCGCGGGTGACGGACGTCGATCCGGCCGGAGGATCGTTCGTCCTCACGGAGGGGATTCTGCGCGCGCGGTATCGTGGCGGGCTCGACCGAACGGAGCTTCTGGAGCCGAACGTAGCAACGGAGTTCCGCATCCAGCTCTATCCGATGAGCCACGTGTTCCGCGCTGGCCACCGGATCCGGCTTCAGATCACGAGCAGCTGCTTCCCCCGCTTCAGCCGCAACCTCAACACGGGAGAGGACGTGGGGACCGGCACGCGCATGCGGACGGCCCGCAACACGGTCCTGCACTCCGCCGCATATCCTTCATGCGTGCGGCTTCCCGTCGCGACGGCGCCATTCGGCTGAGCGTCGCCGCCGGGCTGGGCGTCGCCTCGCCGGCATCGTCATTTTGCCGGCATCGCCGCCTCCCCGGCGTCAGAGCGAGGCTCGAAGGGCTTCCTCGTAGTCGGGCGCGTGTAGCAGGAAGGCGTCGTGCCCGGCGTCCGAGTTCAGAATCCGCAGGTGCGAGGGCGCGCCGATCCGATTTGCGGTCTCCCGGAGCAGCCAGGGCGGCACCAGCGTGTCCTCCTCCCACCCGATGAGCCAGGCGGGGACGCCGAGTTCCTCCGGACGCAGGTCGCACAGATCGACCGAAGCCGACAGCGTCAGAAAGGTCTCCGCCGGGAACCGATCCGCAAACTCCCGTCCCCGTTCCTCCAGGTAGCGGCCAACGGCGTAGACCGGGGCGCCATCCTCCCACTCCCAGTCGTGCGGGAAGCGGGCGTCGAGCCCGGCCGCCGACTTGTAGGTCGTGAACGCCAGCGCCCTGGCGAGAGCCACGCCTTCGCTCCCCCGGCCGTGCCGGAGCGCGAACTCGACGATCCACCGTTGCACCGCGTGTATTCCGATGGCCTGCGGATGGCCGCGGTGCGCCGCGCCGATCAGAACGACGCCGCCAACACGGGCGGGATGGCGGACCCCCATCGCCAGCGCGACCATCCCCCCGTACGAGGCGCCCAGCATGCGGTGGGCCCGTTCGACGCCGAGGTGGCGCAGCACAACCGCCACGGCCTCCGCCTGATCGCCGGGCGTGATGTGAATCCGGTCCGGCGAAAGACCCTTCGAAGGGTCGGCGAACTCCGTCGACTCGAACGTCCCGGGAGACCCGAGGAAGTCGATCGCGAGCAGCCGCCAGCGGTTGGTATCGATGGCCAGATCCGGGCCCACCAGCTTCCGCCACCAGCCGGGCGCTGGATCCAGGACGTTCGCGCAGACGTGGCGGTCGGCGGAGATCCCCCCCATGGCGACGAGCAGCGGCGCGCCCTCGGGCCCGGCGAGCTCGTAGCGCACCCGGAAGCGAGCGTCGACCCCGGCCGCGAATTCCGGCCTCCACTCCGCCGGCATCGCGACGGCACCCCTCCGACCCTCCGGCAGCACGGCGTTCAATCGGCTTCTCCATGTTTTGCGCGACGCCAACTCCGGAGCAGCCGACCGACCCGTGCGGGTGCGACGCTCATCTCTCGGATCCCCGTTCAAGGGTCCGCAGGAGTTGGCACCGCTGGGCTGCGCGTGAACGCGCGTGCCCCGGTTGCCCCGGCTTCAAAGGGCCCGTCCCTCAGCCGGTCTCGATGAGTAGCGGCCGAACCTGGCGGCTTCGGCAGCGGAGGTCAACTTGACGCGCGGCCCACGACCCTGTAGCCTCTGCGCCCTCAACGCTCATCGAGACCGGTCGAGGGACAGGCCCGAAGACACCGGGGCAACCTGTGGAAGGTGGCTCTTCCACTGATGTGCCAACTCCTGCGACGGATGTGATCCGTTGGTAGATGAGTCGCCCGCCGCGCTTCGTTAGCACGGCAGCTGTCGTTTCCAGGGCGTCGCTTCTCCGGAGTCCGCTGAGTGTGAATCGAGACTCGGGGAGGCGTTTCATTGCGCGAAGTTCGCCGCGTTCACGTACTCAAATTCGGCTCATCCGTGCTGGCGCGTCCGGCCGCGTACCGGTCGGTGGCCGAGGAGATCCGGGCCGAAGTCGCCGGTGGCGCGAACGTCGTCGCGGTCGTGTCGGCCATGGGTGACACAACCGACGATCTGCTCGCCGCGGCGCGCGAAGTCGCTCCGTCGCTCCCGGACGATCTCATGGGGTCGCTTCTGGCGACGGGCGAAGAAGCGTCCGTCGCCCTGCTCCGCCTCGCGCTGGCGACGGCCGGCGTGCGCGCCGTGGGCATGTCGTTCTGGCACCTGCCCGTCCGCACGCAGGGTCCGCTGGGATCCGCCGATCCGGTGGCGGTGGATGCCCGCCGGATCGAGACGACCTTCGCGGCCCACGATGCGATCGTCCTTCCCGGGTTCGTGGGCGTCGACGAGACCGGGGTGACGTCGCTGCTGGGGAGGGGAGGATCCGATCTCACGGCCCTCTTCCTGGGCCACGCGCTCGGCGCGACAGAGGTTCGCCTCGTGAAGGATGTGGACGGGATCTTCCCGGCCGATCCGAAGCGGTTCCCCGACATCGCGCCGCTGCGCACGGCGACGTGGAGAGAGGCCCGGCGGACGGCCGGTGGCGTCGTCCAGGACCGGGCGCTGCGTTTCGCCGAAGACCACCGAATCCCGTTCCGCGTCGCGGCCCCCGGCGGCACCGGCACGTGGGTCGGCCGGCACGACCCGGCACATGACCGCAACAGCGGCCGGAAAGCGAGCGCCCGATGCGCATGACCCGTCGGTTGGACGAACGCCTGCCGGTCGCCGTCCTGGGCGCGACCGGGATCGTCGGACAGCGGCTGATCCGGATGCTGGACGGGCACCCCTCCCTCCGGCTCGCCTCCGTCGCGGCATCGGAGAGGCGCGCGGGCGAGAGGTACGGCAACGCCGTCCGTTGGAGCCTCGGCGGCGACCCGCCCCCGGAGGCGGCCGGACTGCCGCTCCGCGTCGTCACGGACCCACCGGAATGCCGGATCGTGCTGTCCGCGCTTCCGTCGGGGGTGGCGCGCGAACTCGAGCCGGCGCTCGCGGAGGCCGGGCACATCGTGAGCACGAACGCCTCGGTTCACCGGCTGAGGGCGGACGTGCCGCTGCTGGTGCCGGAGGTCAACCCGCAGGCGCTGGCCCTCACCGCCGAACAACCCTGGTCGGAAGGGGGAGGCCGGCTCGTCGCCAACCCGAACTGCGTGGTTGCGGGACTGGCGCTGGCCCTCGCCCCGCTGCACGACGCCTTCGGGATCGAGGCCGCCACGGTCGTCACCCTCCAGGCGGTGACCGGCGGCGGCCTGACCGGAGTCGGTTCCGTCCAGATCGGGGGAAACGCCATCCCCTGGATCCCCGGCGAGGAAGAGAAGATCGAACCGGAACTCAACAAGATCCTGGGGTCGGAGATCGCCGTGGCGGTGAGCGTCAATCGAGTCGCGGTGCTTGACGGCCACACGGCGAACGTGTTCCTGAAGTTCGCGTCCCCGGCGAGTCCGGGAGCCGCGGCCCGGGCGCTGGCGGAGTTCCGGGCTCCGCCGTCGCTGCCGGCCCTGCCTTCGCTTCCCGAACGGCCGCTCATCGTGCGCTCGGAGCCGGACCGTCCGCAGCCGCGCCTGGACATCGGCGCGGCCGGCGGGATGGCGGCGAGCGTGGGCAGGATCCGCGCCGCGCCGCCGCACGACCTCGCAATGACCGTGGTCGCGCACAACGGCGTCCGGGGCGCGGCCGGCGCCTGTTTGGCCAACGCCGAATTCTGTCTCGCGGGCTGCGCGCGGGGCTGATCGACACGGAGTACAGCTCCGCGTTCGACGGCCGTCCCGCAGCGACGAAACGATCGGCCGGAGGCGCGGATATTCACCGCCCGAGAGATCGGGCCCCATTGGAGAGAAGACGGAGATCATGAGAGACGAGACCGTAGCAATCCACCTCGGATACGAATCCGAGCCCACGACGCACGCGGTCGCGGTGCCGCTGTACCAGACCGTGGCGTACGAGTTCGACGACGCGCAGCACGGCGCGGACCTCTTCAACCTCGAGGTCGAAGGCAACATCTATTCCCGCATCATGAACCCCACGCAGGCCGTCCTTGAGGAGCGACTCGCCCAGCTCGAACGCGGCCTGGCGACGCTTGCGCTCTCCTCCGGCAGCGCGGCCGTCAACTACTCGATCCTCAATCTCGCCGCCTCGGGCGACAACATCGTCTCGGTGCCCCAGTTGTACGGCGGCACCTACACGCTCTTCGCCCACATGCTCCCGCAGCTGGGGATCGAAGTGCGCTTCGCCGAGGGCGACGGCCCGGACGACCTGGCCAAGCTGATCGATGACCGTACGAAGGCGGTGTTCGTCGAGAGCATCGGAAACCCGGCGGGCAACATCGTGGACCTCGCGGCCGTCGCCGACGTGGCGCACGCCCACGGCGTCGCCACCATCGTCGACAACACGGTCGCCACGCCCGCGCTCCTCAAGCCGATCGAACACGGCTTCGACATCGTCGTGCACTCGCTGACGAAGTACATCGGCGGGCACGGCAACTCCCTCGGCGGCGCGATCGTCGATTCCGGGGAATTCCCGTGGACCGAGCACGCGAGCCGCTATCCGCAGTTCACGACGCCGGAGCCCAGCTACCACGGGGTCGTCTACACGGAGGCGCTCGGGCCGGCCGCCTACATCGGGCGGGCGCGCACGGTACCGCTGCGCAACACGGGGTCGGCGATCTCGCCCTTCAACGCGTTCCAGATCATCCAGGGGATCCAGACACTGAACCTCCGCATCGAGCGCCACTCCGAGAACGCGCTGGCGGTGGCGAAGCACTTGGAGGACCACCCGGTCGTGGAGTGGGTGAGCTACGCCGGACTGCCGGGCGATCCGTACCACGAGCTGGCCCTGAAGTACCTGGGCGGCCGGGCCTCGGGGATCCTGACCTTCGGGGTGAAGGGCGGCTTCGAGGCGGGCGTGAAGTTCTACGACGCGCTCGAGCTGTTCAAGCGGCTCGTGAACATCGGGGATGCCAAGTCGCTGGCGTGCCACCCGGCCTCCACGACGCACCGGCAGCTCACCGAGGAAGAGCAGATCAGCGTCGGCGTGCGTCCGGAGACCATCCGGCTCTCCGTAGGCATCGAGCACATCGATGACATCATCGAGGACCTCGACCGCGCGCTGGACGTGGCGGCGTCCGCCCGGCCGGTCGCCGCATGACCGACCCGAGCGGCCGCCGTTGACCGTCGGGCGGGGCGCCGGCTACGGTAGCGGACGCCTCGCCCGACCGCGGCAACCTCACCGCAGGAGCGTTTCCATCCCTTGAGCGCCCTGGATTGGCTGATCGTCCTCGGACTGAACGGTGCGATCATCGCCTACGGGCTGCGCCGCGCGCGCGGCACCTCCACGAGCGGCGAGTGGTTCCTGAGTTCGCGCGCGCTTCCGTGGTGGGCGGTCGGCCTGTCCCTGTTCGCGACGAACATGGACAACTCGGAGTTCGTGTCGGCCACGGGGACGATCGCGAGCGAGGGCCTGCATTTCCTCTCCGCGCACACGTTCGGCGGACTCGTCGGGGTGACGATCGCGACCTTCCTCATCGTCCCCGCCATCTACCGGGCCGGGCTGTACACCAACTCCGAGTACCTCGAGCACCGCTTCGGTCCGGGGACGCGGGTCCTCGGCGCGCTGATCCAGATCCAGTACCGGACCTCCGTGCTGGGACTCATGATCTGGTCCGTCCATCTCACGCTGGTCGGGGTCGGCGGCCTGAGGCCGGCACTGTCCTGGGCACTGATCGTGTCACTCGTCCTCCTGTCCGGGGTCTACACGGCCGTGGGCGGGTTGCGGGCCGTCGTTGCGACGGACGTGCTGCAGAGCGTGCTCGTGATGGCGGGAGGTCTCGCGGTGTGCATCGCCGTGTGGCAGGCCGTGGGCGGCTGGAACGCGATGGTCGCGCAACTGGAGAGCCTGGGGACGACGGCCGAGGGACTCGCGCCGGGGCTCGCCGCCGCGGACCTGGTCCATGTGAGCGCCTTTCGGGGACGGGACGGGACCACGTCGCCCGCCGTCATCTTCATCGCGTGGATCCTCATCTCCTCCGGCTGGTGGACGGTGAGCCACACCTCGACGCAGCGGATGATGGGCGCCCGCTCGCTGTGGGACATGAAGATGGCGGGGGTCCTGGGTGTCGGCGTGAGCCTCGTCATCCTGCTCTTCACGGGCATGCTCGGGCTCTTCGGGCGGGCGCAGTTCCCGGTTTTCGCCCGGCCCGACGAAATGTACCCCCACCTGATCTCCACCTACCTCGGGATCGGCGCCAAGGGGCTCGTCGTGGCCGGGGTCGTGAGCGCCGCGGTGAGCACGTTCGACTCGATGGGCTCTTCGATGTCGGCCGTCTTCACGCGTGATATCTATGCACGCTTCATCTCGCGGGACCGACACGACGCCCACTACCTCCGCGTGGGACGCATGGCGACGGTCGCGATCCTGGTGCTGGGGTTCGCCTACTTGCCGCTGATCCTGCGCGCGCCGACGATGCTCGCCGCCTTCCGCTCGGTCACATCGGTGTTCGTCACGCCGCTCCTCATCGTCTACCTGGTCGGCGCCGTCACGCGCACGAACCGGCGGGTGGGGATGGCCGGCCTGGCGACGGGGGGGCTGTACGGCGTCGTGGGTTTCGTGGACCGCGAGGTGATCGACGTGTCCTGGCTGCCATCCTGGCTGACCGGTCAGTGGGAGGCGTTCGTGTGGGCGGTCGCGTTCACGGCCGCCGGCTGCGCCTTTGCGGCGCTCCACCCCCGCTGGCGGGAGACGGTCGGTGTCGGGACGGCCGGTGTCGAGGCGGCTGCCGGCGACGCGTCGCCCCCGGGCGCCGACGACTGGCTGGCGAAGAGCTCCGGCGAGCTCGGCCCGATCCGCCTTCACCCCTTCAGCGAACGCGTGCCGCTGTTGGCCAGCCCCGCGCTCTACACGGGACTTCTCGCCGCGATCTCGGCCTGGCTCGTCTTCGGCGTGTTCTGGTAACCGCAGTCGCTGCGCGAGGCGTGACACTGGCGCGCCGCCCACCCGGGCCGCAGCCTTGGGCGACGCCGAAGTGAAGTCCTGGCAACCCGCAGAAGTTCGGACCCGCACGCTGGGAGACCCATGAATCATCCCGCAGCAGGCCGCGATCATCTGGAGTACTGGCGCCGCAACCTCCGCTATGTGGGGACGCTCCTCGCGATCTGGGCGCTGGCGTCCTACGGCGCCGGGATCGTGTTCGCCGATGCGCTCGACACGATCCGGATCCCGGGCACGGGCTTTCCGCTCGGGTTCTGGTTCGCGCAGCAGGGTGCGATCTACGTCTTCGTCGTCCTCATCTTCGTCTACGTCTTCCTCATGAACCGGCTCGACCGGGAGTTCGACGTCGACGAGCGTGACGACGTAGCCGGAGAGGAGGGCGCGGCATGACGGTTCTCCAGTGGACGGCGACGCTCGTCGGACTTTCGTTCGCGCTCTACATCGGGATCGCGATCTGGTCGCGGGCCCACTCCACGAGCGAGTTCTACGTGGCGGGCAAGGGGGTCCATCCCCTGGCCAACGGGATGGCGACGGCGGCGGACTGGATGTCGGCCGCTTCCTTCATCTCGATGGCCGGGATCATCTCCTTCCTGGGGTACGACGGCTCGGTCTACCTGATGGGGTGGACGGGCGGGTACGTGCTCCTGGCGCTGCTGCTCGCTCCGTATCTGCGGAAGTTCGGCGCGTTCACCGTCCCCGACTTCGTGGGCGAGCGCTACTACTCCCAGACGGCGCGGGTCGTGGCCGTCATCTGCGCGATCTTCGTCTCCTTCACCTACGTGGCGGGCCAGATGCGCGGCGTGGGGATCGTGTTCAGCCGCTTCCTCGAGATCGACATTACGCTGGGCGTCGCCATCGGGATGGGGATCGTCTTCTTCTACGCGGTGCTCGGGGGGATGAAGGGGATCACCTACACGCAGGTCGCACAGTACTGCGTGCTCATCTTCGCGTACATGGTGCCCGCGATCTTCCTGTCGATGCTCGTCACGGGGATCCCGATTCCGCAGATCGGGCTCGGGGCGGCGGATCAGGAGACGGGGACGTTCCTGCTCGACCGGCTGAACGGCCTGCACCAGGAGCTGGGCTTCACCGCCTACACGGACGGGACGAAATCGACGCTCGACGTGCTGGCGATCACGGCCGCGCTCATGGTGGGGACGGCGGGGCTGCCGCACGTCATCATCCGCTTCTACACGGTGCCGAAGGTGAGGGACGCACGGATCAGCGTGGGCTGGGCGCTCGTGTTCATCGCGCTCCTCTACACGGCGGCGCCGGCGGTGGCGGTGTTCGCGAGGACGAACCTGCTCAACACGGTGACGGACCAGCCGTACGCGGAGATGCCGGAGTGGTTCACGAAGTGGGAGACGACGGGGTTGATCTCGTACGAGGACCACAACGCGGACGGACTCATCCAGTACGTGGGACCGGAGGCGGTGGACGCGGCGGGCGCGCCCGTGCAGAACGAACTCACGATCGACCGCGACATCATGGTGCTCGCGAACCCGGAGATCGCGCGGCTGCCGAACTGGGTGGTGGGACTGGTCGCGGCGGGCGGGCTGGCCGCGGCGCTCTCGACGGCGGCCGGACTCCTGCTCGTACTCTCGGCGGCGATCAGCCACGACCTGCTCAAGCGCAACTGGCGGCCGGACATCAGCGAGCGGGGCGAACTCATCGCGGCGCGGTTGAGCGCCGGGTTCGCCGTCGTCGTGGCGGGTTACCTGGGGATGAATCCACCGGGCTTCGTAGCGGAGGTCGTCGCGTTCGCGTTCGGGCTCGCGGCGTCGTCGTTCTTCCCGGTCATCATCCTCGGCATCTTCTCGAAGCGGCTCAACCGGGAGGGGGCGATCGCGGGCATGCTGTGCGGAATCACGCTCACGGCCGCCTACATCGTCTACTTCAAGTTCGTGAACCCGGCGGCGAACGTGGCGGAGAACTGGTGGTTCGGGATCTCGCCCGAGGGGATCGGGGCGGTGGGAATGACGGTGAACTTCGCCGTGGCGTCCGTCGTGTCCCGCTTCACGCCGCCGCCGCCGGCCGAGGCCCAGCGGCTGGTGGAGCGGATCCGGCTCCCGCGCGGGGCAGGCGAGGCACACGAAATCAGCGGCTGACGCGTCGGCGGGTCGGGCGGGAGCCTTGGGGTCGTGGGGCGATCAGCGGCCGAGACGGCGCACGAGGACGAGGCGGAGGAGAGCGAACCGCTCGTCGAAGCCGTAGCGGCAGGGGCTCGGGAGCCCGGTCGGTCCACAGACGCCGGCGTTGACGCCAAGCCGATTTTCCGCCTGGTGGACGGTTTCGCCGAAATCGTTGTAGAGGCCTTCGAATCGGAGGGTCCAGGCACTCGCCACCGGCATTTCGATGCCGACCCCGGCGACCCATCCGACCCGCGTCGGCCGCTCGTCGAAGGAATCGTCGGGGTCCAACTGCAGGCGATCGTCCGTTCCCGGGTCGAGATCGGTGAACGAGTTGGAGATTCCGGCCACCGACGCGCCGCCGGCGACGAACACGCTGACGCGCCCGAGGGACCTCCGAACGCCGATGCGCGCCGTCCCGGCCCAGTGCAACTCCGCCGCCGCCGTCTCGTCCATTCCGGCCGCATCCAGTTGTCCGGGGGACGCGGACAGACCGCTGAACGCCCCGTCCGCCTCGAACAGGAGCTGTACGCTCCCCAGGCGGAAGTACCGCCCCGCCAGCACACCGGCCGCGAGTCCGGTGTCACCGTACTCGAACGCCTGGCCCGGGACGCCGTTCGACCCCGTGAAGCCGTCGATGTCGGTCATGCGAACGTCCACCGAGCCCGGCCCCGCGAATGCGCCGATGTAGCTCCCCGCCTGACCGGAACCGACCGTGCCGTCCTGCGCCTGCGCGGTGCCCACGACCGCCAGCAGACTCACGAGCGCCGCGGCGGAACAGCTGCGGCTGCAGGAACTCAAGCTTCTCCAGGGCGGGCCGACGGACGCTCCACCTCTTATGGCGACTGCACCAGCGCAGGCCTCACGGCGTTGGGATCGTGCTTGATGATGCGCAGAAGCGCCGCAGCCGGGCCGCTGACGCGTCGTCTCCCCTGCTCCCACTTCCGATAGCCGGAGAGGCTCATTCCCATCAGGGCCGCCATTTGAGCCTGTGTAAGCTTCGCCTCCATACGAACTTCGCGCGGGGAGATCGGGGCGTGAACGATGGCGGGACCCTCCCCCTTCGCATCGTCCAAGGCCTCGTTCAAGGACTGGATCAGGTCTTCTCCAAACGTGCTCATTTCCCCTGCCTTCCTTGAAGCTTGATGGCGGCGATGAGCGCAGCCACCGCTCGGCGCTCGCCGCGGGTCAGGTCGGTCTTGTCGGACTTCGAGTGACGGGAGAAGGTTGGTGTCTCAGCGACGGTGTGCATGGCGCATGGTAACCCAATGGGGTACTCACGACAATCCCGAAAACCCTGCCCACATGCCGGCCCGACGGAACGCCAAAGGACCGAATCACGGCAGGAAATCACATAAGTTCAATCAGGACTGCACGATCTGCGCTTCTTGCCGCTAGACCGCATCTAGTTCCACCGTTTTAATATAGCGGGAAAACGGCGTCGAATAGCGGGAATCCCCGTCGTCGACCAGGTGGATGGCCGTCACCCGGGCGGGGTCGGGCTTCACCACCCCGAGGTGGCCTACCCGCCGGATGGCACCTCGATCAGATCGTACACACGTACGTATTCGATGCCGAGCACGTCCTTCCACACACCCAGCACATAGTCGGGGCCGATATCGTACGGGAGGAAGCCCCCCGGCAGCGTCACTGTACCGCTGGAACCTAGTTGACGCGACGGATCGACGACGATCCAGCGGGACGGGTCACTCTCCTCGAGCTCCGGGTCGTAAATCTTCCGCCACACTTTTCCGTCCGCCTGGACCGCCAGCGCCGTGAAGGCCGGCAGGACCGCCGATGCCGATCCGGAAGACAGAAACTCCTCGTATCGCCCTCGCCATTCCCGCCGTTCGCTACGGCGAGCAAATCTGGCAACCCATTCGTCGACCCACGCCTCGCGAACTCCTTCCGGCACCTCCCTCATCGGTAGAGATCCCCCGAAGGAGGTTCGCATCGTTCCATCCGCGTCAAAGGTGCTGACGAAATACCCGAGGACAGGTCCGATGGCGATCCGGTCGCCGCGCGCCGCTACCACCACCTTACGAAGGAACGGTAAGGGGACTAACTGTCCGCTTATGTTAATGGTCTCGGCGTCCCGCCTGATGCTTCTTTGGGAGAGAGTCTCAGTCCCCGGTATCGGTCTCAGGAAGGAGGAGACGCGTCCCAGGGTATCGATGAGGACGGGCTGAACCACCGGGGCACTGTGGACCAGCATGCTACCCGGATTATCTCCGTACCGCGTCTCGACGCCGGCCCCCTCGACCTCCCGGAACCCTACCACGGATCCGTTTTCAAGCAACCCGCGCGCCTCGATACCCTTTTCCGTTCCGCCAAGCCCCCGGGGTACTTGGTAGGTGTGGTCGCGCCCCCCATCGATCGAGAAAAGGGTCACGCGCGCCAGAATGACATCCAACGCCGCGATCCGTCCGTCCTCAAGTTCCGCGACCCTGTACAGCCCCCTGAATTCGCCCGGTCCGTCTCCCGCGCGGCCGAGCGACCTCACGTAGGCGCCGCGCGAATCGAAGAACTTCAGGGCCCGCGAACCTCCATCCGCCACGAGAAATCCGCCATCTCTCAGGCGAATCGCGTCGGTGACCCCGAAGAGGGCGGAGGCGTCGTCGTCAACGGATCCGATCTGGACTCGTGGTTCCTCGGACACGCGATAGGAAACCGGCAACTCCTGACCTGCCTTACCGGCCACGAGCGACGCCGGGAATCCGGCATACCCCCCGGAGATCAGGGCAAGGAACAACGTCCAGCCCCGTAGCCGGTTGCTCATGCGCCGCGCTCGAAGGTCAATCGTCACAAGGGACGTGTCCGTAGTGTGGGTAGGCAGATTCATGCCGCAACTTCACCTGTTGCTGCAATGCCTGCCGCGAACGCTACCGGAAGCACATGCAGCTAGATTCCACGACATCACCGTCCAAGTTGCAAGCGACTTGGCAGTTTGCGCTCGTGCCGGGGGGGCAGGCCAAGTCGTGCACCGCGCTGATCAACTCCCACCAGTCCTCGCAGCGGTCAGCAGCGTCATCCGCTTGGGCGCACACCGGATCAGCACCGACGATCCCAAAAGTGTAGGTGCTGTCCACAGGGGTGAGCGTAAACACCAGCGCGATGCAGCATGCGGGGAGCAGGGCGGCCAATCCGTTCTTGAGCTTTCTCAGGATCATCTCCTCCAGCAGAATGAATAAGCCAACATTGAACGTAACCGTACACCCCTCAAGGCGTTTCGTCAACTGCGGGCACCTGAGGACGGTCGCTTACGACGAATGGATGCGCGCCACGTCCGGCCCCGCTCCGGCCCACCATCCGCCCGCTCTTCAAGGCCGCCGATCATGTCCGCATGCACCCAGCCTCGGGGTTGTCCGCCGAGGATCGGGACCGGGTTGCGGACACCCTCGAAGCGCCGTGGGGCATCCGCCAGGGAGCGGCGGCTCCGGGAGGTGTTCGCGCCCGATGAGGTCGCGTCCGGAGAGTTGACGCTCAGGATCGCCGATGTCGTGAACGAACTAGGGCTACAGCCGTGGAAGCCGCCCGAGCCGCTCGATCCCAGGGAGGAGGAAAAGGTGAACCTAATCGTCCGGAATGGGGATTCTGGAAGCAGTCCGTTGACTGAGATGTAATCCCAGGCGCTACCAATCCACCCGATGAAAACCGAAATTCCACCGAAAACCTAATGGTACGTCCCACCTAATGCAAAAATACAGAGGGACGAGCCGTCTCGGCCTGAACGTCCAGAACCTGTTTTGAGGAACGTGGCAACGCATCCAGGCATCCTCCCGCTTCATACGCGACGATGAAGGAAGCGCACCCCGAACATGCGTCCGTACGCAAGCCAATCCAGTCGCCCCAAGAATGAGCTCCAGAGTTCGCTCGTAACCCCTTACCGGTCATGGGTCATTCTACCACGATCCAATAACGAGGGTCATCGCTCGAACCTTTCCCCGCCGCGGTCCGGGCCTCTGGGACGCGGCTGCTGCGGTACAATGCGGGTGATGCTCGGGCCGCGCGCCCGCGTCCCTTCGCGGTCCCTCATCTCCCGCGCCCACCGCTCCGCGTCCCGCAGCCCCCTTCCGTAGTTCTCTCGCACCTTCCGCTCGATCTCCCGGGCGCTTTCGCCGTGCGCCTTGCCTAGCGCGGCCCGCTCGTGCTTGTGGTACCGGTCGAGTTCCTCGCGCCAGCCCTCGACCAGATCGCCCCGGCCACGGATCGCCCCGACCAACTCCCGCAACGAGCGCTCGACCCCCCAGATCCGTAGCCGGCCGCGGACGGTGCGGCTCTCGCGGTCGAGCCTCTGCCGCGTGTCCTCCTGCCGCTTGTGCAACTCGGCCCATTCCTTCCGCGCCTGGGTCTCGAGCCGCCAGAACCCCAGCCACCGCCCGTCCTCGACCTTCTCCCAAGCCTGCGCCTCGGCGCGCCGCCAAGCCTCCATGTCGACCCGCTTCTCGTCGACCGGTCCCCTCGCCCGCCTCGCCCGCCTGGGCAGCATCCCCTCGCGGCGGTAGCGCGCCCAATGAAGCGGCCGCTCCCACGGGTTGCGAACCACCTCCTGGCCCGCGCGCCGCCGTGCGTTGTTCTTGACCCGCTCCTCGCACCGGATCCGGCCTTGTTCCCGCTCGAAGCCCTCGGCCCAGCGCGACAGCCGGAGCTTGCTGTTGCCCAGCTTCGCCGCCTTCCCGGTCGCCGGATCGACACGGTTCGCGATCACATGGACATGGGGGTGCCGCGTGTCCTCGTGCGCGACGATCAGCGCCTCGTGGTGCTCAAGCCCCAGCGCTTCAAGGCTCCCGTCCACTGCCCGGCTCATCTCCCGCCTGTCGGGCGTCTCGTCCCGCGCCCAGCTGAGCGAGTAGTGCAGGACCGGCTTCGCCAGCTTCCGGCCCCCTTGCGCCCCGCCCGCCAGCCGCTTGAGGTCGGGAGCCGCCTTCGCGGTCGCGGCCATCAGCCGCGCAGCACGCTCCGGTCGGACGGTTGCAAGGTTCCGGGTGTCGGTCCACCCGACACGCTCCGAGGTCTCCGGGCGGCGGTCGTCCGGCTCCGGGGCATCATGCAGGCAGTACGCCGCGACTCCGGCGAACGACCGCCCCAGTCCGTTGATCTTCGGGATCATCGGTCCAGCGCCTCGCCGGTCAGCAGACCGGCCGCGAGTTCGGCCACCCGCTCGACCGCCTCCAGCGTCCCGGTCGGTGCCGAGGCCCCCGAGTTCAGGGCGCGGGCGATCTGGTTGAGATTGACGCCGATCCGGTGGAGCTCGACCCGCTCCCTGGCGCCGAGACGGTGTACGGCCGCCACGCGGACCGGCTGCCCCAGCGCCCTCCGGCGCATGTAGCCGCCCGTCGTCATGCGGGCCTCTGCGGCCCGCTTGGCGATCTCCGCGGCCTCCGCGGCCGTGACGCGCACGCCGATCGTGCGGCTCCTGCGTTCGGCCTCGGGCTTCCGGGGACGAACCAAATCGGGCGGCCTCCTTGTGGCGCGCGAAGATGTCGTTGCGGGGGTCCGGGGGTATCCCCCGGCCAGAGGTTTTCGTGAAGCGAAAACACATCTGGCTCCTCCACAAACCGGAGAAACACACGCCCCCGTGGCGCGCACGCGCCAAAGCCGACCGGGGCGCCAACTCTGGACGACGGGCCCGCCCTGCGCGAAGTTTCAAAACGTGCAGATCGGGCCTGCGCACTCCGCAGACGAGCCGCGCCTAGTCAATCGCAATGAAGACCCGCTTTCAGCGGATCATCGCGCTAGCCTCGGGCTCCAGCCAGTCGTCGTGCTCCGCCCTGAGAGGCCGCTCGGCGAACCCACACGGAGGCTGTCCGTCCTCTTGACCCGCGGGGAACCCAGTGCAAAGACCGGATTACGGGTGATCGACCGGATCCGGGCGGGGGGCAGGGGCGTCCCATTGGGGCGAACCCGACCACAGGCGATAGACGGGGCGGCGACGACGGCTTCCGGGGACATCAGACTTACCGACGACGATCATCTCATGGGTTGCGTTGACAATGCGAGCGCGGAAGACGAGGTCGGTGCGGATGTGCCGAATCAAGCGCTCGACAGGAGAGGCAACCACCGCCGCAGGCGTGTTGGCTGACTCGGCCAGGAGTTCCTGGAATCTTCCCGTGAGGTACAGCGCCGCGTAGAGAACCACGATGTGAACGTACGACAGACATCCGAAGTACACCGAATTGACCAAGCGGTACTTCATGTTCCTGCCCTTGTCGATGTCCTCAGGATTCACGCCGACCGCAACCCAAGCAGGCAGTTCGTTGGTGTGCGCGCCCTCGTAGTCGGCTACGATCTTCAGCGCGTCTCGGACGGTGTAACTGACTGAGTTGACCTGCACAGCCTTGGCGTCTAGCCAAGCGTCCAATGCAATGGGTCGCGATGTGAGATCGAAAGGGGTGTGAATCGCGCACCAACCGTCGTCGAGGAAGTCGACACCGTAGAGTCTTCCGATCTCGATTTCGTGTTGGGTCTCGGGGACCACCACTGCCTGCTTCTTCCCCGTCGCGTAGCCGAGGACCCATTCTCGGCGCTCAGAGCGCCACGACATCGTTGCGCGGCGGTATCGACCTTTTCGACCGCCGAGGGGATGGAAGGTTGGGCTAACGATGGTCTTCTTGAGTAGTGCGCCTTCGCTGTCGACGCAGAGTTTCCGCACGGGAACTGAGATCTGGCGGACGACGGCCTGGAGCACACGCCAGCCTCCGTCGGTGTCGAACAGCGACTGCTTTCCCTGCAAGCTGTCGACGGCCGAGCCGAGATCCATTACAGTGTCGAGAAGGGTGCTGACGGTCATCCCATGCACATCGGGATGTAGCTGCCAGGGTGCGTCGGACAAGTCGGTACTCCTCAGTGTTCAGTGGGCGCGACCCCAGACTGCGGCGAGAGATCTGCTCCGGTGTCCTACTGGCCACCATAAGCCCCCGCAGCCGCGGTCTGGTCGGCGGAGTCTGCCAGCGACGTGGCACACCCGGCTCTTGGTTTGGCCGACCGGCCGACCATCACCGCGCCAAGCTCCTGAAGCCCCCGTAGCTGTCGGACGCTCGCGTTCACTAGTGATCGGGTCAAGTTTCTGAACGTAACACTCGCCGGAGACTACACAGAAGCCACCCGAGGGGATGGCCGGATTGCGGTTGCACTCTACGGATCGGCCGAAAGTCGGGTGCTTTGGGGGGACCTCCGTCATGACCGCGTGCCGTTGCAGCCGTGCCACGTCGGGAAGTTCTGCTTCTTGACCGACGGGTTCACGATGGCAAGACCCCCATCGCGGCACGGGCCCGCTACGCCTGGAATCGCCCATGGCGGGACCTTCTCACGCAATCCAAGGAAGGCCGCCACGCACTGGCAGAGACACCCTCTCTCCGCGATACTTTGCTCGCGCAGATCGTGCGGTCCATCACGAGAGGAATCGAATGATGGCACGCACGAAACGAAGTCGGCGCTCCTACGGTGCCGGCGAATGGGGCCGGAACCGGGTCCGGGCGTTCCCCGACCCGAAGACCGGCCTGTTCCAGTTGGAGTGGCGCGAGGACGGGCGAAGGCTCACCCGGTCGCTGGGACACCGCGACTGGTCGCGGGCGAAGCGGCAGGCCGACGAGGCCGCCGCGGGCTTCGCGATACACGAGCCCAACGACAAGGCGGAAGCCGAGCCGGAGCCGCTCACGCTGGGGACGCTATTTGACATCTACGGTGAGGAGGTGACACCCACCAAGGGCGCGAATACGCGAGGGCACGACCGGGCCGCCATGAGCATGTTCCTCCGCTTCTTCGGACGGAACCGCGACCCGGCAACGCTCTCCCAGCGCGACTGGGACCGCTTCATTCGGGAGCGCCGGGCTGGCAGGATCGGCCGGAGCGGGAGGCCCGTGGGCGACCGGACGGTGGAATACGACCTCAAGTTCCTGATCGCAGTTCTGAATTGGGCCGCGAGGTCGAGGGACGAACGGGGCCACCCGCTTCTCGACCGGAACCCGCTCAAGGGCCTCAGGAAGCCGACGGAGAAGAACCCGACTCGGGTAGTGCTCGCCGAGGACGAGTACTTGGCGCTCCTCAAGGTGGCACGCCGGGTGGACTGGCGGTTCCGCGTAGCGCTCGTGCTCGCACACGAGACGGGACACCGGATCGGAGCCATCAGAAAACTCCGTTGGTGCGACATCGATTTCGAGGGCGGAACGATCCTCTGGCGCGCCGAGCACGACAAGGCGGGTCACGAACACGTCACGCCCCTGACCTCCGAAGCGCTCTCCGTTCTCGAAGAGGCGCGGAGGATGAACCCCGGAACCGGCAAAGTGCCGGTGCTGCCTGCGCCCAGGAATCCGCTGGCATGTCCGGACGGCAGCAGGTTGCGCGCTTGGTGGAGGAAGGCCCAGATCCTTGCGGGACTGGATCCGATGCCCGGCAGAACTTGGCATTCTCTGAGACGGAAGTTCGCTTCCGACCTCATGGACCAGCCGCTCAAGATCCTCTGCGAGCTCGGAGGCTGGAAGAACGCCAAAACGGTGCTCGAATGCTACCAGCGCCCCGACGCGGGACAGCTTCGGAAGGCTCTGGAAGCTCGTCGGCGGTCTCAAGCCTGAGACCGCCAATTGGCGGGAATCAATTGGCGGGAACCCGCGTTGTCGATCACGTAAACCTAGTTACATCAACACGATGAGAATCGACACGCACATGCCGGCCCGGCAGGTTGCCTGAAGCGACCCGGCATCGCGCACCGCGCCCCTCACGTCCGCGCTTGACGGCGTGTACCACAGGTCATGCATCCGGTAAGGCGCCGGAGTCCGACATCGACATCGCACGAAGGCGGGCAAGGGAGTTCGTCATGGTTGACGAAAGGGGAGGCGTCGGTTCGTCGTTCGAGGATTATCTCCGGGAACAGGGGACGCTGGAGGAAACAACGGCTGCGGCCGTCAAGCGCGTCATCGCGTGGCAATTGAAGGAGGCCATGGCTACGGAACGCCTGAGCAAGAATGCGATGGCGAGGAAGATGAACACGAGCCGCAGCCAACTGGACCGGATACTGGACCCCGACAATGATCGGATACAACTCGCCATGCTGATAGGGGCTGCCGAGGCACTGGGGCGGCGCCTCCGAATCGAACTCGTGTAGCCGCGTCGGTCAGCGGATGGTGGGACCGCCGGTTCGGTTGTCGGGGACGAAGCGGTCGCGCGCGGGCATCCGTGTGTCGACGACCATCGCGGAGTCGACGACGGCGTCCGCCGGCAGGAGATCGTTGAAGTAGAGCATGGCGCCGACCACGGCGTAGACTTCTTCGTCCGTCATCGTGCCCGGCAGGTCGAAGGGCATGGCGCGGCGGGTGTAGTCGAACAGCGTCGTCGCGTACGGCCAGTAGTTGCCGACGGTGGAGCGCAGAGTGCGGTCGTTCGCGAACGGGAATTCGTCACCCGGGATACGGCCCGTGATGATGTCGTTCGGCCCTTCGCGCCCCGTGGGTCCGTGGCAGAGAACACAGCGGTGGCGCTCCCACACCTCCAGTCCCTCCGCGACGGTGCCCTCTCCGGGCGGCAGGCCTGCGCCGTCTGGACCGATGTCGATGTCCCAGGCCGCGATCTGCGATACCGTCGCGGGCGTCCCGAAGCCGTACACGGGCTCGTCCGCGCCCGCCCGCCCGGTCATCCCGTCGCCCGGATCGGTCGTCACGACCGTAGCCGCGCCGGGTGCGGCGTTGCCGGCCTCCACGCCGCCCGCGGAGTCGTCCGCACCGCAGGCCGCCAGCGCCGGCACGACGGCCGCCACCACCACCAGCCGCGAGACCGCATTGGCGCGGCTCATACCGGCGCGAACTCGATCGATCCGTCGCGGGCCACACGCCACCCGCGGATCGCGTTGGAGTGGTAGCGCGTGCCGGGCCCGCGCGCGTCGAGGACCTGCTGCCGAACCGGCTGCGTGTACCCCGTTTCGTCGGTGGCGCGGCTCAGCAGGTGCGCCGGACCGCCGTCCCACTCCCAGCCGTGGCGGAACCGCGTCGTGCACTTGGGCAGCACGGGTTCCTGGAGCACCGCGTCGTGCCACGAGTCGCCGCCGTCCGTGCTCACCTCCACGCGTTCGATCAGACCCCGGCCGGTCCAGGCGTAGCCGGAGATCTCGACGAATCCCGGCCCCGGCAGCCGCCGCGGGTAGGTGGGATGGGTGATGATCGACTTCGCATCCATCACGAAGGAGAACTGCCGCGATGTCCCGTCCGGGAGCGGATCCGTGTACTTGGACGTCTCATCGCGGAACATCGACGGCCGGTCAGAGAGTTCGATTCGGCGGATCCACTTCACGCTCGCGTTGCCCTCCCACCCGGGCAGGAATACCCGCGCGGGATAGCCCTGCTCCGGCCGGATCGCCTCGCCGTTCTGGGCGTAGGCGATCATTGCGTCGTCCCACGCCTTCTCCATCGGGATGCTGCGGCCCATGACCGCCGCGTCCGATCCCTCGGCGAGGAACCAGGTCGCGTCCGCGTGCGCCCCCACTTCCTCGAACAGCGTCGAAAGCGCGACGCCGGACCACTCGCTCGTGCTCAGAAGGCCGTCGATCGACTGCGGGGTGTTCTGCGGGCTGGGCGAAGGGGAGTACGCACCGCCGCCGTTCCCGGAACACTCGATGAAGAGCAGCTTTGAGATCTGCGGGAAGCGCTTGAGGTCCTCGAGCGTGAACAGCGTCGGCCGGTCGACCATGCCGTGGATGAGGAGGCGGTAGCTCGCCGGATCGATCTGCGGGATCCCGTGGTGGTGCCGCTCGAAGTGAAGATCGGCCGGGGTCATGATCCCGTGCAGATCCTGGAGCGGGGTCCGCGACGAGCCGCCCATCGAACCGGACAGGAGCTTCTCCGGCGTCTCGTGCGGAGAGCGGGACCCGACCGTGACGGGACGCGCGCCCGGCACCTTCGTCGGATCCGGCGCCTCCTGGACCAGTCCGCGCGTCGCGCCCGCCGTAATCGCGCCCCCGGCGGCGGCCGCCGCCCCGGCGATCAAAGCTCGCCGCGTGAGTCCGGAGCTCTCGTCTCGGTCGTTCACGTCGCCTCCGTTTCCGTCGGTCTCGTGCCCCACCTCCGCCCCGTCCCGCGCACCACCTCACATGTGCGCGCTGACCACAGTTGCCGCCTTCACGGCGGCCAGCAAGGGCCGCCCCGGCGACCGGCCTTCAGCGCGACGCGTGCCACTCCTGCAGGATCTCCGCCTCACGCTCCGCCGGGAGTCCCGGCCGCATCTCCGCCTGCCGCTCCGCCGAACGCGAGAAATGGAAGTCCAGCGTCGCCTGCGTCGTATCCGCCAGCGAGCGGAACGTCATCCCGTGCGCGACTTCGTTGGAGAGGTCGAAGCGCGCGAACCCTTCCGATCCCGGAGTCGGAGGCCGCCACACCGGCATCTCGGCGTAGGGCCGCACGTCGCGCTCGGCGAGGAATTCGCGCGGCACCCACGTGAACGTCGTTTCAGCGGTCGTCACGGCGCGGATGCCGTACAGGAGTTCGGACATCGGCCGCGGCGTCGCGGGTCCCACGAGGTTGAAGATGCCCGTGTGCCCGCGGTCCGAGGACAGCGCCATGAAGTCGCCGAGATCGCGCACGTCGATGATCTGCACCGGGTCCGTCCCGTCGCCGGGAGACAGCACCTCGCCGCCCCGGTGGATCCGCACCGGCCAGTACGTGAAGCGGTCCGTGGGATCGTCGGGGCCGATGATGAGGCCCGGGCGGAAGATCCCGTACCGGTCGGGGAAGATCCTCATCGCCTCCCGCTCGGACTCCGCCTTCGCGAGGCCGTAGGGCAGCCGCGTGATGTCGGCAGTCGCACGGTCCACGCCGGCGGTCTCGTACGTGTAGGAGGGCACTGCGGACGTCATCGGCACGGTGGAGTGGCTCGCGTACGCCGAGCGTGAGGAGACGTAGTAGAAGTATCCCACCGAGTCGCGCAGGAACTCCCCGATGCTCGTCACCCAGTCGGGACGCGCCGTGGAGTTGTCGACGACGACGTCCCACGTCCGGCCGCGCAGCGACTCGAAGTCCCCGTTCCGGTCCCCGACGAGTTCCTCCACGCCCTCGAACATGCCGGGGCGGTTGCCGCGGTTGAAGATCGTCACTTCCAGCCCCTGCGCGAGCGCCGATCGAACCTGGTAGGGACCGATGAACCCGGTCCCGCCCAGGATGAGCAGCGTCCGGGCCTGCCCCGCGGGCGCCCGGTTCGCGGACGGCCGGGGCGCGAGGGCGCGGGCCGCACCGGGGACGCCGAACCCGAGGACGGCGCCCGCCGCAGCCGTGACCTTCAGAAAATCGCGCCGGTTCGAATCTGTGGACATCGTGAACTCCCTTTCTGGTTTCGTCTCTATGGTTTCGTCCTCATGGTTCCGTCTCAGTTCACGGTGCCGTCGAGCAGCTCGAAGATCCGCAGCACCGCGACCGGGTTCGCGCCCGGGCTGGCGATCCCGCCGAAGTTGTCGGCGTGTGCCGTAAGGTCGATGCGCGCCGCCGCGTCCTCGGCGCTCACTCCCTGACCGTGGAGCGTGGCGGACTGGTCCCACAGGTCCTGCATGTAGGCCTGCAGGTGGTCGATCCGCTCTCGCTCCCGGTACGGCTCGCCGTGGCCGGGGATGATCCAGTCGAAGTCGAGCGCCTTCAGGCGGTCGAGCGTCTCGATCCACTCGTTCACATACCCGTCGCCCATGTAGGGGAGACCGGCGGTGAGCATGTCTCCGGTGATGATCACGCGGTCATCCGGCAGGTAGACGATGACATCGCCCTCCGTGTGGGCGCGCCCGAAGAAGTGGAACTGGATCTCGCGTCCGCCCTTATGGAGCGTGAGTCGTTCCGAGAGCGTCGTGTTGGGGGGCGTGGGGACGACCTCCTGCAACTGGGCGTAGTAGGTCCGCTGACGTTCGAGCGTGGCCTCCAGTTCCGCTCGCGCCGTCGCGTCCGTCATCGTGTCGAGCGTCGCCTCCATCTGCTCGATCCGCCCGGGGATCGATCCCACGAAGAGTTCGTACGAGCGGCCCGAATTCGAGCGTCCCGCCGCGATCGCCGCCCGGGTCGCCTCGTGACTGATGATCTCGACCTCGGGCGGATACACCTGGTTGCCGTGCGCGTGGTCGAAGTGCCAGTGCGTGTTCGCCGCGTAGCGCACGGGGTTGTCGGTGATCGAGCGCAGGTCCTCGATGAGGGCGCTCGCCGCCGCGGGGGAAATGTGGGAATCGACGAGGAGCACGTCCGCCTCGTTCACGACCACACCGGCGTTCGATCCCACGACGAGGTCGCTTGCCCCGCGAGCGTGGTACACCCCCGGCACGACCTCCGTGAACGCGAAGTGGACAGCCTCCGTCGTCGCTGCCCCGCCCTCTGCGCCGCCGTCAGCCGCTCCGCCCACGTCCCCGTCGCCTGCCGGGGAGCACCCGGCAAAGAGCCACGCTCCGGCGAGGATGCCAGCCTGGACCGCCCTCCGGGTTATACGTTTGCTTCCCACCAACCGCCTCCTGTAGATCGTGGGGGACACCGCTCCCTTCGATCATACCACGTCGGCCAACCGCCGCTCAACGAGATGACCCCACACACCGTGAAGCATGTTGCTCAGGCCATGAAGAGGGCCGACCGGATCCACGTCGAGCGGATCCCGGCCCCCGTTTGATGCTCGACCCGGACTCCCTACGCGCCTCGGCCGGGTAACTGCAGCCTGCCCGGAAGCCCCACCACATAAGCCCGAACCTCCCGTTCGACGACGCTCATCTCGACCGCGCTTCCCGTGCCGTCGGCTGCCCGAAGCTCGGTGTAGAGTTCGATCGCGGCCTCGAGCGCGGCCACGCACGCCGCGGCGTCGACGCCTCCAACCGTCCGTTCGAGATCCGTCGCGAAGGCGGGGAGCCGGTCTTCGATCCGGCGCACGCCGGTGGCCGCCACGCCGGCCCGTCTGAACGCCAGCGGCGCCAGCACCACGGCCCGCCAAAACCCGAGACCGTCCAGCGCCTCGAAGATCTCGCCACGTTCGATCTTGTCGGCGACGTAATGCGCCCAGATCCAGAAGCGATCCTCGATCCAGCCGGGATCCGCGGCCGGGTAGCGCGGTGCGGCACGGGCGAACGCGGCGCTCAGGCAGCCGTCGACCTCCCACAGGATGACCGGATCTTCGATCCGCTCGTGCACGTCGTCGAGCGACACGAACTTCAGGTCCACGTGCAGGAGGGGAGGACCGTAGAGGCACACGAGCAGACGCGGCTCGCCGACGTGCTCCCCGGTGAAGCCCGCCAGAAACGAGGGGTCGAGGTCGGCGGCGACCGCCTGCTGCCGGTCGAGGATCTCCGGCCAGGCCGCCGGTTCCACCGCCAGCACGAGGTCGAGGTCGGAGAACTCGTCGATCTCGCCCGCGATGAACGAACCGCCCGCCGCCAGACCGACGACGCCGTCCACACCGGGTATCGCAGCCAGCGCGCGCTCGAGAAATGCCCGGTGCCGGACCGGCATATGGTTGTGTTGACAGGAACTCTCCACCTTACTCGTCGATCCGTTGAAGGGTGCCGGGGCGCCGGGCTACAGTTCGGCGGTGAGGTGGGCGCGGTAGCCCTGGAGTTCGGCGCGTTCTTCCTCAGGTAGCTCCGGGTGGGTGAGGTCGAGTGTGGCGAGCTGGTCGCGCACGAGTTGGGCGACGAGCAGCCGCATCCAGGGCTTCGAGTCGGCGGGGATCGCGTACCACGGCGCCCACGGGCGGGCGGTCGCGTTGATCGCGTCCTCGTAGGCAGCCATGTAGTCGTCCCAGTGCTGCCGTTCCTCGATGTCGGCGCGGTTGAACTTCCAGTTCTTGTCGGGGCGGTCGATGCGGCGGAGGAAGCGGCGGGCCTGCTCGTCCTTCGAGATGTTGAGCCAGAACTTCAGGATCACGGTCCCGTTCCGAGCCAGGTGCCGTTCATGGTCCCGGATCGACTGGTAGCGCTCCTCGCACCGTTCCATGATGGGCAGCCGGCGGGGCAGCTTCTGCCGATCGAGATACTCGGGGTGGACCCGCACGATGAGGACTTCCTCGTAATAGCTGCGGTTGAAGATCCCGATCCGGCCCTTCTCCGGGAGCCGGCGCGTCGTCCGCCACAGGAAGTCGTGTCTCGCCTCCAGGTTGGACGGCGCCTCGAAGGCGTTGATCCGGAAACCCGCGGGGTTCACGCCCGTCATGACCGCCCGCAGCGTCGAATCCTTGCCGGCCGCGTCCATCGCCTGAAAGACCAGCAGCACCGCGTAGTGGCGGTGCGCGTGCAGACGCCGCTGGAGCCGCGAGATCCTGCGTACCGTGCGCTTCAGTTCCTTTCTCATCTCGCGCTCGGAGGGCGCGTCGGGCGGCGGCGCCGTCACCGCGCGGGAGATGTCGAAGTCGCCGTCGTAGCTGATCCTGAACGGACTCTCCGGCGGCGAGAAGTCGATCATGCCAAGCGGGTCGGGGCGCCGGATGTCAGAACCTCGAGCTGCGCAGCCAGGTGTCCGCGCGGACCCAGTAACGGTCGAACTCGCGCCGCGCCTCCTGGGCCTGGGCCGTCTTCTTCTGCGCCTTGAGCGCCTGCGTGAGTCCGAACCAGGCCCAGCCCTGGTTGGGGAGATCTTCGAGCGCGCCGCGGTAGACCTGCTCCGCCTCCCCGGCCCGGTCGTTCTCGAGCAGGATCGCGCCGAGCGTATGCCGAACCGGCATGTGCCAGGCCCGCGGCTCCGAGTAGATGAGTCCGTCTTCCTTCTCGATCCCGTGCTTCAGGGCGGCCACGGCCTCCTCCGCCTTCCCCCTCGCGTTCAGGATCTCCCCGGCGAGGATCGAGCGCGGCAGCGCGACGACGTCCGCGAGCGGGCTGTAGCGGAAGGTGGCGGAGGGATCGGCGTCCTCGAGCGCTTCATCGATCTCCTCGAGGTGGTCCTGCGCGACATCGATGTGCCCCATGCGGAGGTAGGCGAGGCCGCGCGAGAAGCTCCACGCGACGACTTCCATCGGATCGTCCGACTTCGGACCGTCGCCCGCCAGAATCTCGCTCCAGCGGCCGAACGCCGCGTAGGTGAGCGGGATGTAGGCCCCCCACGGGCCGCGGTGTCCCGCCAGGTCCTTCGCGGCCTGGATCGCGACGGCGCTCTGCCCGTCCATGACGGCGGCATTGAGCAGCATGTGCAGGTTGTGCGACGGGTAGACGCCGGGAGGCCCGCCGTGCTGGGCTTTTTGATCGGCGTGCCACGCCTGCTGGTTGCCGCGCACCGCGTCGCCCCAGCGGCCGATGTTCATGTAGATGTGCGTCGGCATGTGGTGGATGTGGCTCACCGCGATCTGGCTGCCGAGGTGGTCCGAACATGCTTCCGCCAGACCCGGATCCTGCGACGCCTCCACGAGGTGGATGTAGAGGTGGCAGGCGCCGGGGTGACGGATATCCCGCGCGAGGACGGTCTCGAGGATGGGGCGGATCTTCTTCACGTCCTTCGCTTCGAGATCCACATCTCCGCGCCGGGGGCGCAGCAGCATCCAGGCCTCGGCCTGCAGCGTGAGCACGTCCAGGTCGTCCGGGTAGCGCGCCGCGACCTTGTCCATCTCGCGCGCGTACAGCGTGTCGAGCATGCGGCGGCGGGAGCGCTCCGGGTCGGCCTCGAACCGCACGTCGAAGGCATCGATGAGCGCCTGTTCGACCTCGGTCGCTCCCGACCTGTGCTCCTTCGCCTTCTGCATGGCGGCGTGGGCCGAGCGTTCGTTGCCGGGCGACATGCCGCCGTTCAGGTACGGCGCCAGCGACCACGCCTCGCCCCAATAGCAGGAGGCGCACTCCGGGTCCTCCATCTGCGAGGCGCGGAACGACTCCTCGGCGGTCGACGTGCCGAAGGCGTACATGAAGAGGAGGCCCTCGTCGAAGTAGGCCTGCGCCTTCTCCGACGCCGTGGTGACCGGCCGGTTGTGCGGACCGAGGTTGCCGTAGAGCGGCGTCGAGTTCCCGTCGCCGTTGCCCGCCTGCGCCGCGCCCCCCATGGAGGCGCCCGCCATCTGCGGCGCGTCGCGCTGCCCGCTCGAACACCCAGCCACCATCGCCGCCAGGCCCACCGCCAACATCAGATCACGTCGCCGCATCGGGCTTCCTCCTCATGTTCACCGCCCGTGGCCGGAGTCAGACCACGGGGCCCGCCGTACAGACCTCCGGCGGACAATCGTCCTCGTATTCCGTGAAGTTCTCCCTGAAGAGCCGCGCCAGGTGCGCCGCTTTCTCATCGTACGCCGCGGGGTCCGGCCACGTCGCGCGCGGCCGCAGGATCTCGCTCGGCACGCCCGGCACCTCGGTCACGACATGGATCCCGAACACCGGGTCCGGCTCCGTCGGCGCGTCCGCCAGTTCGCCCGCGTGGATCGCGTCGACCATCCGGCGCGTGTGCGGCAGGTCGATCCGCGCCCCGACGCCGAACGGCCCGCCGCTCCAGCCCGTGTTCACGAGCCACACGTTCACGCCGTGCTCATGCATGCGGTCCGCGAGCAGCCGCGCGTACTTCGCCGGGTGCCATACGAGGAACGGGCCCCCGAAGCAGGGCGAGAAGGTGGCCACGGGGTCGGTGACGCCGACCTCCGTGCCCGCGACCTTCGCCGTGTACCCGCTGATGAAGTGGTACATGGCCTGCTCGGGCGTCAACCGGCTCACCGGCGGCAGCACGCCGAAGGCGTCCGCCGTCAGGAAGATCACGTCCGTCGGGTGGCCCGCCACGCACGGCACCTGCGCGTTGTCGATGAACTCGATCGGGTAGCTGCCGCGCGTGTTCTGCGTGATCGACGAGTCCGACCAGTCCACGCTCCCGTCGTCGCGCAGCACGACGTTCTCCAGCACCGCGCCGTAGCGGAGCGCCCGGTAGATGTCGGGCTCCTTCTCCTCGGAGAGGTCGATCGTCTTCGCGTAGCAGCCGCCCTCGATATTGAAGATCCCCGAGTCGGTCCAGCAGTGCTCGTCGTCGCCGATGAGCCGCCGGTTCGGGTCGGCCGAGAGCGTCGTCTTCCCCGTCCCGGAGAGACCGAAGAGGAGCGACGAGGCCCCGGTCTCCGGGTCGGTCGTCGCCGAGCAGTGCATCGAGAGCACGTCCCGCCTCGGCATGAGGTAGTTCATGATCGTGAACACACCCTTCTTCATCTCCCCCGCGTACTCGGTCCCGAGGATGCAGGCCTCGTTGTCCGCGAAGGAGAGGTCCACGCTAGTCGGGGAGGTGACGCCCTCCACGGAGGGATCCGCCGCCTCCTGGCCCGCGTTGTAGACGACGAAATCGGGCTCGCCGAACGTCGCCAGCTCCGCGGGCGTGGGGCGGATGAGCATGTTGTGCATGAAGAGGGCGTGGTACGGGCGGTTGCAGATGATCCGCACGTTGAGGCGGTACTCCGGGTCCCAGCCCGCGAAACCGTCGATGACGTAGAGGAGATCCTGCCGGTTCAGGAAGGCCCGGACGCGCGCCCGGTTCCGCAGGAAGCTCTCGCGCTCGAGGGGGAAGTTGACCGGACCCCACCAGACATCCCGCTCGGTCTCCGGATCGCACACCACGTGCTTGTCGTTCGGCGAGCGGCCGGTCTTGGCGCCGGAGAAAGCCACGAGCGCTCCGTTCGCCGCCTGGACCGCGCCGGGTTCGCGTCCGCTCAGGGCATCCGCGTAAGTCTCATCGACGGACGGATTCCGCTTGATGCGGGTGACGGTGATCCCGTGCGCGCTGAGGTCGAAGGTTCGATCGATGGTTCCGATCTCCGCTGTCTTGGTCGCCATGTGTCAGAATCGCCATATTCAAGGGAGGATCGGCGCCGGCGACGGACCACGGATTCGGACGTGTCCCGCGCGCCGGATCGAATCGGCGCCGACCGTCCGATTCAGGGGCAATCTGTTAAAATAAGCCTTCAGACTTGAGATGACTACCGAAACGGGGGAATCCTCATGACCGGGCGCATACAATTCAACCCCTCCTCTACTCGTTCGCTGCGGCGCGGACTCGTGACCGCGCTCTGCGGGCTGGCGGCGCTGTGGACGGCGCCGGCGGCGCCGATGGCCGCCCAGGAAGCGGACGACCCGCCGTGGCGCTGGTCCGAAGCGCGCGTGTTCGAGGCCGTTAACCGGGTACGGGCCGGGCGCGACCTGAACCCGGACTCGTGGCCGGACGGCGGCCGCGTCGCCGTGCTGCTCTCCTTCGACGTGGACAACGAGACGGTCTGGCTGCGGAACGGCGACACCAACGTGGGCGGGCTCTCGCAGGGGGAGTACGGCTCGCGCGTCGCCCTCGGCCGCGTCATCGACCTGCTCGACGAGTACGGGATCGCCGCCTCGTTCTTCGGCCCCGCGCTCAGCTTCAGCCTGGCGCCGCACCAGGTCGACATGATCCAGGCCTCGGGCCGCCACGAGATCGGCGTCCACGGCTGGATCCACGAGCGCAACGCCACGCTCCCGCGCGATGAGGAGGAGCGCCTGCTGCGCATGGCCATCGAGCGGCTGACGGAACTCACGGGCGAACGCCCGGTCGGCTACCGCGCGCCGTCGTGGAACTTCAGCGACTCGACGCTCGACCTCCTGCTCGAGATGGACTTCCTGTACGACTCCTCGCTCATGGCGGACGACCGACCCTACGAGATCAACCAGAACGGCGAGCCCACGGGGCTCGTCGAACTCCCGGTGGACTGGATCCTGGACGACGCGCCGCTCTTCAACCCGCTCGGCGACCGCTACTCCAACCCGCGCGAGGTGCTGGAGGTGTACAAGGACGAGTTCGACGTGGCCTGGGAGGAGGGGACGATGTTCCTCCTCACCATGCACCCGCACTACATCGGGCACCGCTCCCGGATCGTGATCCTGCGCGAACTCATAGAGCACATGCGCTCGAAGCCCGGCGTCTGGTTCGGAACGCACCGCGAAGCCGTCGAGTGGGTCCGCGCCCAGGCATCGATGCCCTAGCCGCTAGCGCGGAGCGGTCGCCTCGAGCAGGTCCAGGATGAAGGCGAACTCGAAGGCGAGTTCCTCGTACCGGCGGTCGCGGCCCGAGCCGCCGCCGTGGCCCGCATCCATGTGCGTCTTGAGGAGCAGGCGATTCTCGTCCGTCTTCGTCGCTCGCAGCTTCGCGACCCACTTCGCGGGCTCCCAATACTGCACCTGCGAGTCGTGGAGCCCCGTCGTGACGAGCAGGTTCGGGTAGTCCTTCGCCTCCACCTGGTCGTAGGGGGAGTAGGAGAGCATGTAGCGGTACGACTCGAGGTCCGCCGGGTTGCCCCACTCGTCCCATTCGAAGGTCGTGAGCGGGATCGACTCGTCCAGCATCGTCGTCACGACGTCGACGAAGGGCACGTGCGCGACGACGCCCCGGAACAGTTCCGGCCGCATGTTCACGACCGCGCCCATGAGCAGACCCCCGGCGCTCCCGCCGCGGGCGAAGAGCTTCTCGGGACTCGTGTAGCCTTCCGCGACGAGGAAATCCGCCGCGTCCACGTAGTCGGTGAAGGTGTTCTTCTTGTTGAACATCTTCCCGTCCTCGTACCACGCCCGGCCCAGTTCCTGTCCGCCGCGGATATGGGCGATCGCGTACACGAATCCGCGGTCGAGAAGACTCAGGCGCGTCGAGGAGAAGGTGGGCTCCATGCTCGCACCGTATGAGCCGTAGGCGTAGAGGAGGAGGGGGTTGTCACCGTCCTTCTCGAGACCGCTCCGGTAAACGAGGGACACCGGGACTTCCACGGCGCCGTCGCGGGCGGGGGCATGCAGTCGCTCCACCACGTACTCCGCGCGGTCGTAGCCGCCGAGCACTTCGTCCTCCTTGAGCAGCGTGCGCTCGCGGGTGGACATATCGTAGTCGTAGACGGAACGCGGCGCCGAGAGCGACGTGTACCCGTAGCGAAGGATGTTCGTGTCCAGTTCGGGGTTGGCCGACAGCGAGGCCAGGTAGGCCGGCTCGTCGAACGCGATCTGGTGCTCTTCCCCTTCCCACGCGCGGACGCGCAGACGGGTGAGCCCTCCCGCGCGCTCCGAGAGCACGAGGTAGTCCCGGAACAGTTCGAACCCCTGGAGGAAGACGTCGCTCCGGTGCGGGACGACCGTCTCCCAGTTGTCCGTCGCCGTCCCGTCCACGGGAGTCCGCATGAGCTTGAAGTTCTCGGCGCCGTCGAGGTTCGTCCGGATGTAGAAGTGGTCCCCGAAGTGGTCGAAGCGGTGCTCGTGCCCGCGCTCGCGCGGGAGGAAGAGGGTGAATTCGCCCTCGGGGTTCGTCGCGTCGAGGAAGCGGTGCTCGTCCATCACGGTGTGTGAGGAGGAGATGACGAGGTACCTCTTCGACTTCGTCTTGCGGACGCCCGAGCTGAACTCCTCGTCGTCCTCCTGGTACACGAGCACGTCGTCCGCGGGATCGGTGCCGAGCCGGTGCCGGTAGATCTGGTATGAGCGCAGGGTGCCGGGATCCCGCTTCGTGTAGAAGAGCGTCTGGTCGTCCTCGGCCCATACCATGTTGCCGGAGGCGCCCTCGATCGCTTCCGGGTAGTCCTCCCCCGTGGCGAGATTCCGGACCCGGATGGTGTAGATGCGGCGTCCGCGGGTGTCCTCGGCCCACGCCATCAGGTCGCCGTCGGAGCTGACCTCGGGGAAGGCGGCGTAGTAGTCGTGGCCCTCGGCGAGCGGATTGACGTCGAGGATGACTTCCTCGTCCGCGTCGAGAGACCCGCGCTTCCGGGCGTAGATCGGGTAGTCCCGGCCGTCCTCGGTGCGGCTGTAGTAGAAGAAGTCGCCCTCTCTCACCGGCACGGAGAGGTCGGTCTGCTGGATCCGTCCCTTGATCTCCTCGAACAGCTCCGCCTGGAGACCCTCCGTGTGCGCCATCAGCGCGTCGGTATAGCCGTTCTCCGCCTCGAGGTATGCGATGACCTCGGGATTCTCGCGCTGGTTGAGCCAGTAGTAGTTGTCGACTCGTGTGTGCCCGTGCGTCTCCAGTTGTTCCGGGATCACGCGTGCGACGGGGGGCGCGACCCCGGCGTCGGCCGGGGATTCGGAGGCGGGATCGGCCCCCTCCCCGGTGCAACCGGCGGCCTGAACGCTCACGGCGAGCAGCGCCGTAATGAGGGAAAAACGGTCATGGCATGCTGCCTTCGCTCGCGGCATCGACGACTCCTTCGTGAGTGAATGCTCCTCAGCAGGGCTGGGCCTCCATGATTCTGGCCGGCGTCTCCGACCTCGCTCGAAACGGGTTGATCACGCGGACGCCACCGAAGTCATGTCCGTGCTGCAGGTCTTCGGTCAAGAGTACGGAGCACCCGCAGGATTGCGCCGCGGCCACGATGAGGGCGTCCCACCAAGAAACCGCGTGCTGATCCTGTAGCACCCACGCTCGTTCCAGAATACGGGCGTCGGTCGCCACCGGCCGCCAGGCGATGAGATCCCGAACGATTTCGCGAACCTCGGCGGGGTCGTACGCGAGACGCTCCTTCCGGGTGAGGGTCACGTAGAATTCCTGAAGAACCTGAAAGCTCAAGCGTCCGGTCCGCGAACGCGCAAGGAAGGTGATCCATTCCTCGGCACAGGCCTGCTTCGAGGGATCGCTCTCGTCATGCCGGTAGACGAAGATGTTCGTGTCAACGAAGACCTGGGCGATCATACAGCTCCTCTCGAGTGGGTCTGCGGCCCTGGGGCCAGTCGATCTTGCGAGGCTGCCGAGCGAGGTAACGCTTCATCGCGACCTCGTAGTCGTCCTCTCGGCGCCGCGTCCGCTCCAGTAGCTCGCAGATCCATTTCGAGACGCTCCGGTCGTCCTCGGCCGCCTTGACCCGCAGCCACCGGGCCACATCTTCGGGCAGTGTGATCGTGATGTTCTTCACGTCCTGTTCTCCTCAAGCAAAAAGCGACACGAATATCGTGAAACACGAAAACCGTGTCAAACAGACCGAAATGCTGGCGGCGCTGGTTCTGGCGCTCCTGGCGGGGTTCGGGTGCGCTCCGGCGCCGGTCGCGGACAGTGCGGCGGAGGCTGTCTATCCGGGCGCGTCGTGGGAGCGGATCACGGATCCGGCGGTGGCCGGGTTCTCGGCCGAGGCGCTGGACGCGATCCATCCCTACGTCGAGGGGATCAACACCTCGGCGGTGATGGCCGTGGTCGGGGGACGGGTGGTGTTCGAGCACGGACCGGTGGATTCGCTGAGCTATCTCGCCTCTGTGCGGAAGAGCATCCTTGCCATGCTGTACGGGAACTACGTGGCGGACGGAACCATCGACCTCGAACTCACCCTCGAGGATCTCGGTATGGACGACGTGCAGGGCCTCCTCCCGATCGAGAAGCGCGCCCGCGTCCTCGATCTCGTTACCGCGCGCTCCGGCGTCTATCACCCCGCGTCGAACGCGGGGGACAACCTCGCGGACGCGCCGCCCCGCGGCTCGCAGGAACCCGGCACCTACTACCTGTACAGCAACTGGGACTTCAACGCGGC